>JACDAZ010000277.1 GCA_013695175.1 Flavisolibacter sp.
TCCATGGGTGATATAAGGCAGGGTGTAACATTAGAAGTGTTTGGTGAAGGATGGAGTATGGGTCCCTTGAATGACAAGATGAAACAGGAAGTAAAAAATGATCAAACTCTTTTTAAGTATGATGTTACATGGAGTACATTAGGAAGTTATTTACAAATGCTGGAAGACAAAGGTGTTTCACCTAATGTAGCCTCGTTTGTTGGTGCTACTACTGTACGTATGCATGTTATTGGAGAAGATAATCGTGACCCTACGGAAACTGAATTAATGCAGATGAAACATTTAGTGAGACAGGCTATGGAAGAAGGTGCATTGGGTGTTGGATCATCTTTAATTTATCCTCCTGCATTTTTTGCTAAAACATCGGAGCTAATAGAATTGTGTAAAGAAGCTTCTACATATGGAGGCATGTACATAAGTCATATGCGCAGTGAAGGAAATAATATTTTTGAAGCAGTTGAAGAACTTATAACCATTGCAAAAGAAGCAAATATTCCTGCTGAAATCTATCATTTAAAAGCTGCCGGTAAAAATAATTGGGGTAAGATGGATAGCGTAATAAAAAGAATAGAACGTGCCCGCAAAGAGGGATTAATGATAACAACTGATATGTACACTTATACAGCAGGCGCTACCGGGTTAACAGCAGCTTTTCCGCCTTCCTTACAGGATGGTGGTTTTGAAAAATTATGGCAACGTTTACAGGATGCGGAAATAAGAAAACAAATGGCAGTAGCCATGAAATCAGATGCAACAGATTGGGAGAACTTGTATTATGGTGCAGAAGGTGGAAAAAATGTTTTATTGTTAGGTTTTAGAAGGGACTCATTAAGAAAATATATAGGTAAAACAGTAGCTGATGTAGCAGCAATATGGGGTAAGTCAGAAGAAGAAACTGCAATGGACCTGATAGTGCAAGACAGTAGCCGTGTGGATGTTGCTTATTTTTTAATGAGTGAGGAAAATGTAAAAAAACAACTGAAGCTACCTTATATGAGTTTTGGTAGTGATGCAGGCTCTATGGTGCCTGAAGGTGTATTTTTAAATACCAGTACACACCCAAGGGCGTATGGAAATTTTGCAAGAGTGTTGGGCAAGTACAGCAGGGATGAAAAAGTATTGCCTCTTGAAGAAGCAATCTATAAACTAACCAAATTGCCGGCAACCAATTTAAAACTTCAAAAACGAGGTGAATTAAAAAAAGGATATTATGCTGATATTGTTATTTTCGATCCTGTAACTGTAAAAGATCATGCTACATATGAAAAACCACACCAGCTTGCAACAGGAGTAACTGATGTTTTTGTAAATGGAAAACAGGTATTAAAGAACAGTAAACATACAGGCGCTACACCAGGACGATTTATAAAAGGTGCAGGCTATAAAAATTAAATGCTACTAATAATTTTATGAATAAGATTTTTTTCCTTTTGTTATTTGCCATTATACAAATGGCAGCTTATGGGCAAACTACAAATGATAAAAGAATAGTTGCTTTAGAACCCCAGTTAAATAAACTATTGAAAGACTGGAAAGCTGCAGGCTTTGCTGTTGCAGTTGTTGACAAGAACAAAGTGATTTATGCCAAAGGTTTTGGGTTCAGAGACCTGGAAAAGAAATTACCTGTAACTACAAATACCTTATTTCCAATTGGATCCTGTACAAAAGCTTTTACATCTTCACTAATAGGTGTGTTGGATAAAGAAAAATTAGTTGAATTTGACAAACCATTTTATTCTTATTTACCTGCCATTAATTTTTATAAACCTGAAATGACTCAGAACATTACATTGAGAGACATGATGAGTCATAGAACCGGGTTGCCCAGACATGATTTTTCATGGTATCTATTTCCTTCATCTTCAAGAGATTCATTATTACAAAGGGTAAAATATATGGAACCATCTGCCGGCATAAAGGACAAATGGCAATACAACAATTTCATGTTTTTATTACAGGGACTGGTAGCTGAAAAAATTACCGGAAAAAGTTGGGAGGAGAACATCAAAACAAAATTCTTTGCACCGTTAAACATGAACAGATCAAATTTCTTTATCAGTGACATGACAAAAGACAATGATGCAGCAATTGGGTATTATGTAAAAAATGATAGCCTGATAAAAAAATTACCATATTATGAAATTGGATCAATGGGTCCTGCAGGAAGTATAAACAGTAGTGTAATGGAAATGAGCAATTGGGTGAGAACCTGGATTAATGGAGGAAAGTTTAATGATAAAGAAATTCTACACTCCTCGTATATACGTGATGCAATCAGTTCTCAAATGATCATCTCACCTTCATTACCTGATAAAGAAATTCCTGATGTATTTTTTGGCAACTATGGTTTCGGATGGTTTTTAACTTCCTATAAAGGTCATTACATGGCTCAACATGGAGGTAATATTGATGGCTTTTCTGCTAATACAGCATTCTTCCCAACAGATAGTATTGGAATTATTGTATTATCAAATCAAAATGGATCGGTATTACCAGGCATAATTAGAAATATGATTGCAGACAAAGTATTGGGTTTGAATTATACAGATTGGAGCGGTTTACGAAAAAAAGCTGCAGATAAAGCAAAAGAAGCAGAAGCAGAAATAAAAAAAACATCAAGTCAAAAACAGGGCACAAAACCTACACATGCATTAAAAGATTATACAGGCCTGTATTCACACCCCGGTTATGGAGCTATTGAAGTGTATTTGAATGGAGATTCATTAATGGCAAGTGTTCCTAATAAAAACTTATGGCTTAAACATTATCACTATAATATTTTTTCTCCTTATGAAAAAGATCCTGAAGAAGGAATTGACACTTCAGCCGCATCGCAATTGAAATTTAATTTTTTAATGAATTTACAAGGAGAAATAAATACAATTTCTACTGATCTTGAACCTTCATTAAAATCCCTGGAGTTTGTTAAAAGGCCAAAGGAAGTTGCCATGACAGAGGCCAGTTTGCAGGATTATGTTGGAGATTTTGAATTAATGGGTACAATAATAAAAGTTTATTCAAAGGGTAATACACTTTATGTACACGTTCCGGGTCAGCCCGACTATGAATTAGCTGCAGAAGGTAATGATAAATTTAATTTGAAGATATTAAATGGATATTCACTTCAGTTTATAAGAGATGATGCGAAAAATGTAATCTCGGCTTCTTTTATTCAACCAAACGGAACCTTCACAGCCACAAAAAAGAAATAATATTTGGTATATTTTTTCGTAGAGCATAGATATGGAAATTAAAATCAGGAAAGCAGTTAAAGAAGATTGTTCAAGAATATTAGAACTAGTAAAGGAACTAGCTGCTTTTGAAAGAGCACAAAAAGAAGTAAGTGTTTCACTGGAACATTTTGAAATGAGTGGTTTTGGTTACAAACCTATTTGGTGGGCATTTGTAATAGAAGTAGACGGCGAGGTACAAGGCTTCGCCTTATACTATATTCGATTCAGCACCTGGAAAGGTCAGCGTATGTACCTGGAAGATTTTTATGTTACTGATGATATGCGGAGAAAAGGATTGGGTAAATTATTATTTGAAAAACTAATTCAGGAGGCTAAAAGAAGAAAACTTAATGGTATACAATGGCAGGTATTGGAATGGAATGAATCAGCTATAAATTTTTACAAAAAATACAAAACAGCTTTTGACAGTGAATGGATCAATTGTGCAATAAGTGTCGATTAATTAGCCGTTTGAGCTACAACAGATTTATCAATTTTTAAAATAAGCCCCTGTAAAACCTTGCCCGGACCTGCTTCAGTAAATTTACCTGCTCCGTCAGTTATCATTGCCTGTACACATTGGGTCCATTTAACAGCGCCCGTTAATTGATTTATCAAGTTTACTCTTATCTCATCTTTATCAAAAATTCCTTTAGCCACTACATTTTGATAAACAGGACAAGTTGGATTATTAAACCTGGTTTTTCCAATGGCATCTGCCAGTTCTTTTTTGGCAGGTTCCATTAATGGTGAATGAAAAGCGCCACCAACCGGTAATACCAATGCTCTTTTTGCGCCGGCAGCTTTCATTTGTTCGCAGGCTCTTTCAATACCTTTTATACTTCCTGAAATTACCACCTGCCCCGGACAATTATAATTTGCGGGCACAACCACTTCACCAGTTTCTTCCTGTACCTGCTTACATATTTGTTCTACGTTTTCATCTGAAAGACCTAGCACAGCAGCCATAGTGGAGGGATTTTGATCGCAAGCTTTTTGCATTGCTTTTGCCCTTAAGCTTACCAATTCTAAACCATCCTCAAAACTTAGAATACCATTTGCAACAAGGGCGGAAAATTCTCCCAAAGAATGACCGGCAACCATATCGGGCCTGTTATATTCTAAAATACGATAAGCAATAATAGAATGCAGAAATATGGCAGGTTGGGTAATATTAGTTTGTTTCAAGTCTTCTTCGCTCCCATTGAACATTATATCTGAAAGCCTGAAACCTAGAATTTCATTTGCCTGTTCAAATATTTTTTTAGCAAAAGCATTATTATCATAATGCAATTTGCCCATTCCTGTAAATTGTGCACCCTGCCCGGGGAATACAAAAGCATGTTTCATAAAAAATCAAATTCAATTTCAGCCAGCAAAAGCAATTGCCTTGCTTTTCTATTCCAAAAAGAGCGGCTAAGATAAATGAAATGAATTTGATTATTATTAATCCAGATCTGCAGTAATTAAATTTAAAAATTCGTTCCTTGTTAAATGATTGCTCAATAAAACACCATCAAAAGCTGAAGTTGTAGTAATGGAATTTTGCTTTTGTACACCTCGCATCATCATACATAAATGCCTGGCTTCAATTACCACTGCAATACCCAATGGGTTCAGGCTTTCTTTAATGGCACCTAAAATTTGTGTGGTTAATCGCTCCTGTACCTGCAATCTTCTTGAATATACATCTACCACTCTGGCCAATTTGCTTAAGCCGGTAATATACCCATTTGGTATATAGGCAATGTGTGCCTTACCATAAAAAGGATGCAGATGATGTTCACACATAGAATATAATTCAATGTTCTTTACAATAACCATTTCACTTACATCTTCTTTAAACCTTGCTGCATTTAAAATGGCTACTGCATCCTGGGTATAACCCTGTGTATTATAAATTAATGCTTTGGCAGCCCTTTCCGGAGTGTTAGCTAACCCCTCTCTTCCGGCATCTTCACCGGTAAGTTCAATTATTTTATTATAATGAAATGCCAGTTGACGCGTGGTTTCTTCATCAAACTCCTCTGTTTTTTTATATAAAATCTTCTTTTGCATTATTTTTTATTTAACCGGGTATTCAACAAAATTTCGTGGTGTTTCATATAACCTTATAAATAAATCCATATCAGCAGGTATATTGGGGCGGAGCAGTTCAAAAATTACTATAACAATATTTTCAGCTGTAGGGTTCATATTCTTAAATTCAACAGTATCCAGGTTTAGATTTTTATGATCAAACCTTTGCAATACATATTTATCAGTAAGTTCTGATAGTTTTTTCATATCCATCACAAATCCGGTTTTTTCATCAACTTCACCTACTACCTGAATTTCAAGCTCATAATTGTGACCATGATAATTGGGTAAACTGCACTTTCCAAACACATCCAGATTTTGTTCATCTGTCCACTGGCTGCTATATAAACGATGAGCAGCATTAAAATGTTCACGGCGAAAAACAGAAACTCGTTTTTTCATAGTTAAAATTTAATCCCCAAAATATTCAACATAGATTCTGGGTGTTTCATACAATTTAATGCAATGAAGCTGAACACCATCAGGTAAATGAGGTATCAATTGTTTCCAGATACCTATAGCCAGGTTTTCAGTAGAACAAAACTGACCCTTTAAAAATTCAACGTCAACATTCAAGTTCCTGTGATCAACCTTTTCAATAACATATTCTTTAATCAGTAAACTAAGCCTCTTTACGTCAAATACAAAGCCTGTTTCAGGATCAGGTTTCCCTTTAACCGTTACATATAATTCGTAATTATGACCATGCCAGTTGTCATTAGCACATTTGCCAAAAACAGCGTCATTTTTTTCCCTGCTCCATCCCGGATTATATAATTTATGTGCTGCATTAAAATGTTCAACACGTGTCAGAAACACCATTCTATCAATTTTTTGCAAAGGTAAAGCAGATGCGTAAACAACTAAGTCTATATAAAGGTGTAAAAAATATGGCTTAGGTGTAAATTTACAGATGTCAGTTTTATTATGCGCAGCAACCGGTATGGAAGTATCACCCACAGTGCAAATGATGGCGAAGCAAAATTTCTCCGGTAAGGTAGATTTGCTAATAACAGGTGTAGGATTAATGGCTGCTACTTACGCTTTAACCAAACAAATAGCACAAAAAAAACCTGCCATTATTGTCCAGGCAGGTATTTCAGGATGCCTTGATGAAGCACTAAGTTTAGGCGAAGTGGTGGTGGTTAAAAATGAAGCAATTGGTGATATGGGAGTCATGGAAAATGATTCATTTAAAACATTGTTTGAACTGAATTTAATACAGAAAGATGAACAACCCTGGCAAAATGGTAAATTGGTAAATACGCATAACAACTTACTTTTCTTAACAGGCTTAAAACAGGTACAAGCTGTTTCCGTACATGAAATAACAACTAACGAAAAGCGAATTCAATATTATAAAGAGAGTTTAAAAGCACAAATAGAACATATGGAAGGTGCAGCATTACATTTTGTAGGTCTTATGGAAGGAATTCCATTTCTGCAAATACGTTGCATTTCTAATCTTGTATCGGTGCGGGATAAAACCAAATGGAAGCTGGATGAATCAATAACCAATTTAAATAATGAATTACAAAAGATCATTAATGAACTTATAAAAGAATGAAATATACTATAGGCTTTTCACCTTGCCCTAATGATACTTTTATTTTTGATGCTTTGGTGAATGGTAAAATAGACACTGAAGGTTTGGAATTTGATGTGATTCTGGAAGATGTAGAAACGCTGAATAAATGGTCAACTGAAAAAAAATTAGATATCACCAAACTTAGTTTTCCTGCTCTTTTTGCAAACAGGGATCGTTATAAAATATTATCGGCAGGATCGGCGCTGGGCAAAGGCGTAGGTCCCTTACTGATAGCAAAAAATAAAGTAGCGATACCAGATGTAAAGCATGCAAAAATTGCTATACCGGGTAAAACAACAACAGCTAATTTTCTTTTAGAATTTGCAGAACCCTTTGCACAAAATAAAATTCCTTATTTATTCTCTGATATAGAAGATGCGGTATTAAGAGGCGATGTTGACCTTGGTGTAATCATTCATGAAAACAGGTTTACTTACCAAAAAAAAGGACTCTTTAAGGTGCTGGATCTTGGAGAATATTGGGAACAAAAAACCGGTCTACCTATACCACTTGGATGTATTGCCATTAAAAAAAACATTTCTATACATAATCAAAAGCATATAAATAATTTAATAAAAAAAAGTGTAGAGTTTGCTTTGGATCATTATCCAAACCTGGGATCTTTTGTAATACAAAATGCACAGGAAATGGATGAAGCTGTAATGCGCAAGCATATTGAACTTTATGTAAATAATTTTTCAATCGACTTAGGTAATGGCGGGAAAAAAGCCATTAACACAATGTATAAAATTTACCAGCAGCAGAATGAATTTGCAGAATCAGGAGCAGACCTTTTCATTTAATTTTTATTTAAAGCAGTTTTATATGCAAGAAGACATCGCTCTACTGCAACTTTATGATCTACAATTGGCGTGTATGTTAATTCGTTCAATTCCGGCACCCATTTATTGATATACACTAAATCTTTATCAAATTTTGTAGCCTGGATGTAAGGATTAAAGATCCGGAAATAAGGAGCTGCATCACAACCGCACCCGGCTGCCCATTGCCAGTTACCATTGTTGGAGGCAAGTTCAAAATCTAATAATTTTCTTGCAAAATATGCTTCGCCCCAACGCCAGTCTATCAATAAATGCTTAACTAAAAAACTGGCAACAACCATCCTCACACGGTTATGCATAAAACCTGTTTCATATAACTCTCTCATTCCTGCATCAACTATTGCATACCCTGTTTCTCCATTACACCATTTTATAAATTCCTCTTCATTATTCCGCCACTGTATTTTTTCATACTCAACTTTAAATGACTGGTGTTGCAGGCGAGGAAAATGCCAAAGCAATTGCATGTAAAATTCCCGCCAGATAAGTTCCTTTACATAAACTTCATTTAATTTAGTTGCTTTTTTAACCAGATTACGAATACTGATTGTACCAAATCTTAAGTGAACACTTATTTTTGAAGTTCCCTCTATACCTGGAAAATTTCTTGTTTCGTGATAAGCAGATAGTAGGTTATCAGAAGGTTTTTGCAAAGCCGGGTAATCATTATTTTTTTTGAAACCCATCGATTCCAGTGAGGGAACAGGTAAAGGATCTTGTTTTAGAAATTGATGAAGGTATTTTTCGCTTGGCTGAAACTTTAGATTGTCTTCTGACAGTTTTTGAAGCCATACCCTGGAATAAGGTGTAAAAACAAGATATGGAGATTTATCAGCTTTACAAACTTCATCCCTTTCAAAAATCACCTGGTCTTTGTAGGAGTGAAAATCTACTTTATTATGTTTTAAAAAAAATTCTATTTTTTGATCCCGCTCTATGGCATAGGGTTCATAATCGTGATTGGTAAAAACTGCAGAGACTTCATAGTCATTTAAAAGTTGTTCAAAAATCTTTTCAGGTTTTCCATACCGGATATCTAATGTTGACCCTTGTTCCAATAATTCATTTTGAATTTGTTTTAAGGAATTATAAATGTAATTAACCCTCCTGTCATCCTTGTCCTGCAAGTCATCTAAAATATTTTTATCAAAAATGAAAATGGGAACAACGGGCAAAGAAGAAATAAGAGCTTTATATAAAGCTGTATTATCGTGCAAACGCAAATCGCGGCGAAACCAAAAGATAGATACTTTTTCAGCCATATTTAATTAACAAGTTCCGGCATTAAAAGTTGTTGATGACAATTTTTGATAGTTCTTTAGAAAATGAAGATGTAAATTGTTTATTTCTATAAGTTTTAACCCATTTAATTACCAGAATTGAATTTGTCAGAAAAACCTCATCAGCGTTTAATAGATCTTCTTCCATTAATGCAGTTTGCTGAACAGGTACACCTGACTTTTTTATGGTTTGTATTACATGCCTTCGCATAACGCCATTTACACAACCCTCATGTAAAGCCGGTGTAAACACTTGCTGATCTTTATACAAAAAAATATTAGTTTTTGATCCTTCACAAATATGATTATAAGTGTTTACAACAATGGCTTCATGTATATTTTTTTCTTTTGCGTATTTATCAGCCATTACAAAAGGTAAATAATTAATTGATTTTAAATTTGCAAAAGCGTCACTGCTTTTTCGAGCATATGGATATAGATTAATTTCCCATCCTTCCACATTAAATTCATGTACATCAACCGGCACTTCCGTTGCTTCAATTATATAAGAAGCTTTGTTCTCTTCTTCTCTAAAAAATGTTAACCTTATCCTGCAGGAAACAAGATTATTTTTTGTACAAAGCATTAATATTTCTTTTTGAAGAGAACCCGGAGAAAGTAGATGGGTTTGTATATTTAAAAACTGCAGGGAAGCAAACAATCTTTCAAAATGATAAGTTTCTAAAAATAATTTATTGTTAAGAAATCTTATTGTTTCAAAAATTCCATCTCCGTATTTAAATCCCCTGTTATCTGCAAAAAGTACAGCTTTATTTTTCTTTATAAATTTTCCATTAAAGCATATAAAGCTCATTGTACGAAAATAAAAAATGCCATGAATAAACATGGCATAAAATATAAAAGGTGGATGAAGTATTAAGCTTGTTCTACTAAACCGGTTTTAACAGCATACATAACTAAACCTGCCATAGATTTTGCACCTGTCTTGGATTTTAGTTTATCACGTATAGCTTCTACTGTACGCGGACTAATATCAACTATATCGGCAATTTCTTTTGTACTTTTTTCTTCGCACATTAGCTTTAAAACAGTAATTTCTTTATCAGTTAAATTAACCTCTGTTATTTCGTGCTCCGGAACTTTCTTTTGTCTTAAACCTGTCAACAAAGCTTTATTGGTTAAATCATTAAAAAAGAATTCTTCTTCGTAACAGGTTTTAATTGCCTGATATATTAATTCTGAATCTGAATCTTTTGTTAGATATGAATTAGCACCAATTTCCATCATGCGTGTAATCACTGAATGATCATTATGCATAGACAACATAACCACTTTTACATCAGGATATAATTTTTTGATCTCTGGTAATGTTGTTAAACCATCCATTATAGGCATTTGTATATCCAGGAGAATCACATCTGGTTTAATATGTTTTAACAGGTTCAGGAGTTGCATTCCGTTTTCTGCCTCGCCAACCATTTGAATATCTTTTCTGCTTGAGAGAGATGTTCTTACACCGGTACGGAATAAATGGTGATCGTCAGCAATCGCAACTTTTATAACAGGTGAGTCGAGGTTTTTCATATAGGATGTTTATGCGCTTATAACGCGGTTGTTTATGCAATGTTACTAAATGGAAGGTGAAAAACTTAAGTAATACTACTTGATTTTACTATGTAAAAACTACGAAGAAGCGAAAATATTGCATATAAGAAATAAATTATATTTTCTCTGCAACTATATAGGCTTTTGTATCACCAAATTGAAACTTTCTTTTGCGTGGAGTAGAATAAACTTCTTTTAAATTAAACCCTGTTTGTTCCAGTAAACTCTGTAGTTCAGCTAAGGTAAAAATATAATCAACAGCTTTTAAAGTTTCAGTTTCACCATCCGAACGAATAATGATGTGATCAGATTCAATTCTTGTTGGATTAAAACAATACTTATTATCAACCAGGTATTTATAATCTTCTACATAAAACCAATCTTTTTCACGGTAATGTCGCATGGCTATTTCACCTATCATCCATGTATTTATTATAAAGGTGCCACCTCTTTTAAGAAATGAAGACAGGTTACGAAGTAATTTCAAAACTTCCTCTTCTTTAAAAAAAGCAAAGCTGTTGCCCATACAGATAGCAACATCATATACATCATCAAGTAAAATGGTAATAACATCTTCACAAAATGTTTCAACAGCTAATCCATTGCTGTTTGCAACTTGTTTGATTTCATCTATATAATCTGAGGAATTATCTACTGCTGTTACCTGTGCCCCTCTTTTTGCAAGTTCCAGGCTATGTCGTCCATAACCACACATCAGGTCAAGCACTTTACTTTCCATTTCCAAAGAAGCTATATCAACAATAAAATCTGCTTCAGCTTCAGTTAATCCATGTGGTATAAGTTTACGCCATACATCTTTATAAAAGCCTTCAAAAAATGTATTGTTTATGTTCTGAGGTGTCATAAAAAATCTTTACTCCAGAAGTTTATTTCTCATAGCATACATTACTAACCCGGCAATTGTCTTTGCACCAATTTTTTCCTTCATCTTTTGCCTGATAGTTTCAATAGTACGTGGACTTAGAAACACAGTCTTTGAAATTTCTTCTGTTGTTTTATCTTCAGCAATACATTTTAAAATATTGATTTCTTTTTCAGAGAATTTAACGGGGTTGGGATAAAACTGCCTTACATTTTTTTTGTATTGAAGTTTTAGTAAAACTGCTTTATTTACGAGATCATTAAAATAAAATTCATCGTTCATGCAGGTGATAATAGCCTGGTAGATTTCTTCGGGGTCTGTAGTTTTAGTTAAATAAGCATTAGCACCCATTTCCATCATTTTTGTAATCATTTCCTGGTCGTCGTACATCGTTAATACGATAATTTTCACTGTTTCATACTCCTTCCGGATGAGTCCAATAGCATTGATACCATCAAGTTCGGGCATTCTTATATCCATCAGTACAACATCCGGAAGCTTGATTGCAAGTTTATGCATCAGGTCTTTACCGTCTTCAGCTTCCCAAAGGATTTTTAGATAATCTTTGTCTTTTAAAGCCATTCTTATACCATCGCGAAAAATTTTGTGGTCATCAGCAATAGCCACTTTAATTTGCTGTGCGTTCATGAGCAGGTGGTTGTTATATTGAATTTTAAATAAGCAGTCTGTAACAAAACTAACAGTTTTTAAATTTAAATGAAATCGATATTCGGAAAATAGAAAGTTCAAACAAGATTTTAAAGCTAAAACCAGTAACCTTACTTGTTCATCACTTCGTAGATTTACGATGTTGTTCGTAAAAATATGAAGAATAAAATAGGTTAAATCTGCTCTTGTTCTGCCTTAATCAATCCAATAGTTTTGTATCAGAAAGTTGATTGAGGATGGAGCAACCAAAACTAATCCATATCCGAAATCCATTACCGTCCAGAACGATATCCAGTTTCAACCCATTATCCTATTTAAACCAAAAACGGTAAAAATCTTCTGAATTAATCAACTTTCTTTCCAACCATTTCTTCTCCTTCACGTAACAATGCTAATAAAAAATTGTCAACTTTACTATTATGTGGATAGTATTTTTACTATTTTCACCACGTACTATTACTTTTTTTTACCTCGTAACCTTACTTTGCAAATCGGTTAAAACCCTTATCAGGATTGAATTTGAAGCAAAAAAGGGCATTTTTTCAGTCAAGTACCCCGTTGAAAAGAGGTGGTAATATACCAACTTCATTATTCAAACCGTCTAAAACTTACTGATATGGCGACAAAAAAAGTTTTCCGTTTACGACCCCTTTCTGATTGGTTACTTACTGATGAAGAGTGGTGGGATCAAGCGTAGAGAAATTATAATTTCTTACAAAGGTTTTCTATATTTGGGTCGATGACCAAAACTATAGAAAACCTTTTCTTTTATTCTGCCATAGGTAGTGACCTTTTAGTTTTACTACTATTTATATTATTTCTAAAAAACTACAAGAAGAACAATAGCATAATTCTAATAGCTATTTATATCATAATAGCTTTAATATTAGGTGTTACCGGAAAATTTGTAACTCATGATTTCATGTTTTATGCATATGGTGCTTTTACTTTTATAGAATATATCCTTTTCTCAACAATATTCTATTTAAACATCAAGAGTAAGATTGCTAGAAAAGTAATTTTTTTTATAAGTATAATTTTTACAGTCTTTCTGCTTTTTTATTATTCTCAAATGAGCTTTAGAAGCATAGATTCTATTCCAATAGGAGTAGAAACTATTTTTATTCTGCTGTATGCTTTTTATTATTTATTCGAGCAAATGAATGATCTTGAAAATTCATTTATTTACAATAAATATCATTTTTGGCTGATTATTGGAATTATGCTTTACTTAGCTGGTTCATTTTTTATCTATGTCTTTGCAAATCAAGTTGATGAAGCAATTGTGAACCAATTCTGGCTTTTGACCAATGTTTTTTATATAATTAAAAATTTATTTTTTGCAATAGCTTTCTTAATCCTTGTAAAACAATCTAAAGTCTCATTTCCTAAGAGTCATAAGAATATGTACCCTTATTTAAACTAACTGCATTTATGTATTTACTACAAGCTGCCAAAGTAGCTGGAGTTTCTTCAGCCATGTTCCTGGGTACACTGGGAATGTTGGTTTTGGTAATAGGACTGGTGATTTTTATTATTTTTCACCAACGCAAAGTTTTGCGCTATCAACTACAATTACAAAAATTTGAACAGGAACAACAAAAGGTTTTATTAGATGCTTCTGTACGTCTGCAGGAAGAGGAAAGACAGCGTATAGCTGCTGACCTGCACGATGATGCCGGACCCCTGCTTGCTACTGCCCGTTTATATTTGACGGAAAACCTGGTTAACCAGGACAAGGCTACGCAGCTTCAGTCCATTTTTCAGGCACGACAAATATTAGATGATACTATTCAACTTATAAGAAACATAAGCCACAGCCTGATGCCTCCCACCCTCAAGAATTTTGGATTGGAATCAGCTATAAATGACCTTGCACAAAAGATAAGTGGTTCCGGAAGTATGAATGCAAGCAGCAGGTTTCATGATTATAAAGAAAGATTGAAACCGGAAAAAGAATTATTAGTCTTTCGTATAGTCCAGGAATTGATCAATAACATTTTAAAACACAGCAATTCCAGTTTTATTCATATCACTCAGAATGTGCATGGTGATAATTTTATTCTTCGAATTCATCATGATGGCAGAGGTATAGTGCAGGCAGATTTTGATAAATTGAATAAAAGCAACATAGGTCTTGGTTTAAAAAATATAAGCAGTCGGCTAAGGGTGGCGCAGGGCAGAATTTATTTTGAAAAAGATCCATCCCAAACTTATTATAAAGTAACTATGGAAATCCCAAGAGGTGATTATCTTGATTGATAAACTCTTATCCCTAATTTTATTGCTGTAGAGAACCTGATATGGAATTAATAAAAGTAGCTATTGCCGACGATCATAAAATTTTCAGGAAAGGTGTAATACTATCCTTACGTCCTTATACAAATGTAAAATTTGTTCAGGAAGCTGATAATGGAGTTGAGCTTATACAAGGTTTACCCGTCTCAGAACCGGATGTTATATTAATGGATTTGCGCATGCCAGTTAAAGATGGTATTGAAACTACGAAGGCAGTAAGTAAGCAATATCCTCATATACATATAATTATCTTAAGTATGTATGAAGACGAAAGGTTTGTGTATCATTTAATGGAAAATGGTGCTCATGGCTACTTATTAAAAAATGCCGAGCCGCAGGAGATTCGGAAAGCTATCATGGATGTTCATGAAAAAGGATATTATCTGAATAATTTCGTAAATCGCATTTTATTAAAAAGATCACACTCCAAGCAAAAGGTTATTCCTTCACTTAATAACGAGATTACCTTAAATGAAAAGGAAAAAGATGTGCTTAAATTTATTTGTATGGAATTTACAGCACAAGAGATAGCACAAAAAATGGAAATTAGCCCCAGAACTGTAGAAGCTATAAAAGACAGGTTGATGGAACGTTTTGGGAGTAAGAATACAGCAGGTTTAGTATTTTTTGCAGTAAAAAATAATCTTGTTGACTATTAATTTATAAACCTAAAATTTCATTTCAGGCACATCATCAGCAACTTCCAATTTTCCGGCAGTTTTTGATTTAATCTCTTCAACAGAAATGCCAGGAGCTCTTTCCAGCAATTTAAATCCCCGATCAGTTACTTCCAATACTGCCAGTTCTGTAACAATTTTTTTCACACAACGCATTCCTGTTAAAGGCAAACTACATTGAGGTAATAGTTTTGATTCACCTTTGGGGTTTGTGTGCATCATAGCTACAATTATATTTTTTGCAGATGCCACCAGGTCCATTGCACCACCCATTCCCTTCACCATTTTACCCGGTATTTTCCAGTTTGCTATATCACCGTTTTCGCTTACCTCCATTGCACCCAGTACAGTTAAGTCAACTTTTCCTGCCCTGATCATTCCAAAGCTTTCTGCACTGTCAAAAAAGGCGCCTCCCGGTAAGATAGTTACCGTTTCTTTGCCGGCATTTATCAAATCTGCATCAATTTCTTCTTCAGTGGGATAAGGACCCATACCAAGCATACCATTCTCACTTTGAAGCATTATAAACATTCCTTCCGGAATATAATTAGCAACTAGGGTTGGTATGCCAATACCTAAATTCACATACATTCCATCTTCCAATTCCTGAGCAATTCTTTTTGCTATGCCGTATTTATCTAGTGCCATAATTTATGATTAGAACCTGGATTTAATTTAATCGAATTGTTTTCCTTTCTATGCGCTTTTCATAATTAGACCCCTGGTATATGCGATGTACATAAATTCCTGCAACATCAATTTCATCAGGATTAAGCTCGCCGGGTTCTACTAAATGCTCAACTTCAGCAATAGTAATATTACCGGCCTTTGCCATTGAGGTTGAAAAATTTCTGGTAGTTTGTTTAAAAACAAGATTTCCAAACCTATCACCTTTCCATGCTTTTATTAAAGCAAAATCGGCATGTAAAGCCAATTCCATTAAATATTGTTTGTTGTTGAATTCACGAATTTCTTTTCCTTCAGCTATTTCAGTACCATAACCGGCAGGAGTAAAAAAAGCAGGTATACCCATTCCGGTCATATGTATTCTGGTAGCAAGTGTACCCTGCGGAATCAGATCTACTTCCAGTTCTCCCTGCAATAATTGCCTTTCAAATTCTGCATTCTCTCCTACGTAAGAACTGATCATTTTTTTCACCTGGCGGGTTTGCAACAACAATCCAAGTCCAAAGTCATCTACACCTGCATTATTAGAAATACATGTGAGTTCTTTAACTCCTGAATTTTTTATTGCGTTAATACTGTTTTCAGGTATTCCACATAAACCAAATCCACCTAACATTAAGGTTGCACCATCTTTAATATCAAATACAGCAGAAGCCGCATCCTGAAAAACTTTATTCATTATGTATTTTTTGAAGGCTCAAAAATAAGTGTAACAATCTATTTATTTATTCAATTGTTGAAGGCTTAAATACAGAAGTCATTTTGTTACCTCTTACCTGCAGCGAATCCAAAATTGGTTTTAAATAATTGGGATTAGCCTGGTAATGTTGCAAACTACTTTTAAAAAGTTCTTCAGAAATATCATGGATTTGAAATACTTGTTTATACAAAGCAACACTCTCCCCGTATTTATCTAACGTCGAATCTTTTTGATGTTTTTGATTAACCAATTCATCCACTCTCATTAAATCCCATAGAACCGCTTCCATTTTATCAGCTTTTAAAAAGGTTGTATTACCCGATTTATTTGAGCAGGATAAAATTGAAAACATAACAAACAGCAACAGAAAAGTTCTCATTTTATATCCTTATAAACAGATGCATTGGTTAGATCAAGTTTTACCAGCAAATCCCTGGCTCTAACTTTCATTTCGGGATTGCCCTTGCTGAATAATTTTGCAATTTCATTGCTTTTACCCTGGAAAAATACCTGCATGATCATAGAGTTAGGTTGATCTTTATTAAGTGTAGTAAGATAATTTAAGGCGTTTAATACTCCATTACGAGCTTCCTCTTCATTTTCAGTTAATTGGTCTAAACCTAATCTATAATATGTATAAAGTGCGTCATGAATTAGTGTAAACCTGTTGTCAGTTAAGTTTTCTACCATCCGAAAACGATTTCGTTGTCCATCAAAAGCCTTCCAACCTGAAACATCGCGACTTTCAGGAGCATTATTGACTATAGTTTGTGCCTTCTGAAAATAAAGGTCTCCGCCTCTCGGAGAAAAAGAAGCATGATCCAAACCCAATATTATATTTACATAATAAGCAAGTACGGCAGTTAAATTAGCAGACAAAGGATCATTTCCCTGCACCCTGTTTTCATTAAACTCTACCGGTTGAAATTCAATATATCTAAATACAACATCGTTATCCTGTAAATTCAATAAAGGCGATTCATATGTAGAATTAAAAACAGGGCGGGCAGCCTGAACCGTTAATGAGGCTTTATAAACATTTTGCCCCACTTCCTGATCAATGTTCACTAAAAAATTGCATTTTATTTTTTCATGTGGCTGATAGGTTTGCGAAGTCCACTTCCTGGTATTTAAAAAATTAGTCAATGCTGTTTGCAAAGTTTGAAAAACTTTTTTATCAACTTCAGTACTCACCCGATTTGCCATTACTGTTAAATTGGCCTGCAACTCCTGTGCTTGAATGCTTTGAAGCACAAATAATAAAAGTGGTAATAAAAATATTTTTTTAATCATTTTAATAACCCGGATATAGCGTCTACAATATCTTTAGCAATCAGTTTTTTGGATTTCATTCCAGTCTTTTGAATGTTTCCATTTTTATAAAAAAGTGTTACTGAATTAGTATCTATACCAAAACCAGCCCCTTCTTCTTGTAGTGAATTCATAACAATCAGATCTGCTTTCTTTTCATTAAGTTTTTTCAGTGCATTCTTTTCTTCATGTTCAGTTTCGAGGGCAAAACCTACTAAAATCTGTCCTTCCTTCTTTTGAGCACCAAGTTCAGTAAGTATATCTTTTGTTTTTTTAAATGAGATGTTTATTACATCATCCGTTTTTTTTATTTTCTGTTCTTTTGTTTCTACAGGAGTATAATCTGCAACAGCGGCAGCCATTACTGTTATATCAAAGCCGTTCCTGCTTGTACAGGCAAAATGCATTTCTTCCGCAGAAGCAGTTTTTATTATTTCTATAGAAGAATTATTCGTTTTTACATGAACCGGGCCTGAAACTAAAGTTACCTCTGCTCCTCTATCTGCCAATTCTTCTGCTATAGCATAACCCATTTTTCCTGATGAATGATTTCCAATAAAACGAACCGGATCTATAGCTTCGTATGTAGGACCAGCTGTAACCAGCGCTTTCTTGCCTATTAAAGCATCTTTATCTTTAAAAAAGGATTGTAAAAAATTGGTAATAGTTTCAGGTTCTGCCATTCGCCCTTCACCAGTCAAACCACTGGCAAGTTCTCCAAATTCTACAGGGATAACTCTGCAACCCCTTTTTTGAACAGCAGTTAAATTATCATCTGTAGTTTGATGGTGCCACATATCTTCATCCATAGCAGGAGCTATAATAACAGGACAAGTAGCAGATAAATATGTGGCAATTAGCAAGTTATCGCATTGACCACTATTCATTTTACTTAGCGTATTACAACTTAAAGGGGCAATTAACATTAAATCTGCCCATCTTCCCAACATTACATGATTGGCCCAGCTTTGTTCATCGAACAAATCAATCAATACCGGGTTTTTGGATAAAGTGGAAAGGGTAAGCTTAGAAACAAAATCTGTTGCAGCAGGAGTCATGATTATTTTTACCTCAGCCCCTTCTTTTATTAAGTTCCTTACTAAAAAAGGAATTTTATAAGCAGCTATACTTCCGGTTATACCTATAAGTATTTTTTTTCCGCTTAACATGCTGCTAAAGTAGTATTTATAAAAAATAAAAGCGATGGATTACCCCACCGCTCTCAAAAATTAAAACATTATTATTTATTGAAAAAGATCGTCCTCATTTTTACGATGATAAACTTTATCCTCTAAAAACTCTTTAGTAGCTAATAAAGCAGGATTTGGCATTCTTTCATAAGCCCTTGAAATTTCAATTTGCTCTTTATTTTCATGAATTTCTTCAAGACTGTCTGTATGACTTGCAAATTCATCCAGTTTACTATGCAATTCTTCCTTTAAAGTAATATTGATCTGGTTAGCTCTTTTTCCTACAATAGCTATAGATTCATAAAGATTGCCGGTCTTACCTCTGAATTCATTCAGATCCCTTGTTTCAATATTATTTGTAGTGTTTACACTAAGTTGACGTCGCAGACGGCTCATTTGTTATATTTTTTATGTGTGTTTGTGATTGATTTAAATATAGTTCTACCTGCTTTGTATAACTGCTTTCAGGAAACATATCTAAAAATTCAAATGACTCATCCACTACCTTTTCAAATCTTTCCGTTTTTTTCTCTTCTATACTCATTTCAGCAAAGCGAAAATAAGCTTTGATAGCCATAAACTTGTATTCGTCAGACAATTTAGAATCCGGATATGAATTAATTAAGGAATTATAAGCAACTGCTGCAGCCCTAAACTGTCCCATATCAAAATAAAGTTGAGCAGCCTGAAAATCTTTTTTTTCTAATTTACCCCTTAATTCATCTATAATATCAGAAGCTTCTTTAATGCGGGCAGAGCCTGGATTTGTATTTATGAAAGTTTGCATTAAACCTATAGCCTTTAATGAATTTGTTTGATCCAGTTCGGGCTTTGGTGATTGTTTATAATAAGTATAAGCTCGCATATATTGTATTTCCTCGGCCCTGGAGCTGTTCGGAAATACTTCCATAAAAGTTTTAAACAGGTTTTCTGCATTTAAATAATCTCTTTGATGATAAGCAGTAAAAGCATATTTATAATAAATATCTTCAAATTCCTGGCTGCCTTTAAAGTAAGGAATCACATCTTCATAAACTAATTGAGCCTGAGTATATTGCTTTTTTGCATAATACTGCTCTGCCATTCGCAGCTTATATTGTGGGTCCTTGCTTTTCAGTACTTTATTGAGATTACTACAACTGAAAAGGGATAATGAAAAAATGCACAGGTATAAAAACTTCATGAAAGGTTGCAAAAGTAATATGTTTAAGCAAATATTCTTTAATTAAAGCAAAGACCCAAGGCAGTGGTCGTTAATTTTTATGTAAATGGGACACAAAAAAACCCTCCATTTCTGGAGGGTTGAAGTTTATTTAATCTTTTAGTTTCTTCTCAAGTTTGGATGAGGTGCAGGAACTGTAGTTTGTCCTTGCTCATCCGGAGCTGCTGCTCTCAGATCAACAGTGTTACAATCACCACCCATTTGACCATAATTGAAGTAGAAACGATCAGCACTGACACCTTCTCTTTCTACCATATGGTTAATAATTGCATTTACTCTATCCCAGCTTCTTTGCTGTTCTGATTTGCTTGAAGCGCAATATCCTGTAACTACTATGCGGCATTCAGGATTATTACGTAAACGGGCTGCAACTGAAGCAAGCAAGCTACGTGAATCATTACTTAAAGCTACACCAGAACCAGAGAAACTAATACTTGGTAAAGCACCCAATGCATTTACACATGCATCAGCACCTACACCGGCACAACCTTCCGGACATGGACACTTACCAACACCATCTGCATCAACTGGTTGACAATAAGTAGGAGTAACAAGTTCTTTATCACGACAATCAGGAACACCGTCACCATCTGTATCAAGACTAACACCATGTGTATCAACAGGACAGCCTGCAGGAGTTTCTTCTAAGTCAAATTGGTCAGTAACGCCATCTCCATCGCTATCAGGAAGTACAGGAGTTGGTAAACGCATTAAACGTGGATTGCGAATTTCGCTGTAAGCATAATCCAATGGATTTAACCACCACAAAGGCTCTGTAGCTCTTGAACCAAGATTTATGTTTAAACCAAGGCTAAGCATATTATATGTATCGAAATTTTGTGTTTTTACAGGACTTCCTGGCACTTGCTCAGCCCAGCGCTGACCATCATAAAGGTCATCATTAGTGAAAGTGAAGCGGTCTTCAATTGCTAAGTTAAGCCTGTTGCTTAATTTGAAAGCTATACCGGCTCCAACATGACCAACTGTTTTATATGTGTTTCCAAATACTTTCGGACGACGGTCACCATGATTTTCAGCAGGTGTTTCGTAAGAATCGTCCATTAAAGATTTTAACTGATCTTTTGTTTCTTTCCTGTTTTTATAAACACCACCCTGTATACCACCAAAATTGTATTTAGCATTACCATTTAAGGCATTCACTCTTGCATCATACATACTTCCACCAATACCAACTAAAGCATAAAGATTATAGCCAGTTCTGGATTTGTGGAAACGAATGTTATTTAAAGTAAAAATACCTTCCAGGGAAAGATCCTGAACATTTGTTTTATAATTATAATAAACCTGCTCAGTTGCTCCTCCTGGTACTCCAGGGAAACTTTGTGGAACATAACCATTAGAAGTCCACGCAGTATTATAAAGAAAATTTGTAGAAGGCTGCCATGCTAAACCTTTACCATTAGCATACATGTAATTCAAACGGGCAGAAAACAAATAACCAAATGCTTTTCTGATGTGTGCTCCAAAGCCAGGAGACAATCTTACAGGAACATCACCACTGATAGTAAAGCTACCTGCTTTAATACCAAACTCCCACTGACTACGTGGTTTTGCCGGATAATTATATGTTCCGTTCATGAACTCAGTGTGCTGAGGTAATCTACGTGAAGGAACTACAGATGAGTCAGCGACGTCATAACTGGTTGTTGACGGATCCTGAGTAAAACCATACGACGATAGCAGACAGATAAAACCTGCTAATAAAAAGTACTTTTTGCTTGCCATAACTATTTATTAATTTTTGAAGATATCCTAATCTTGCGCAAAAATATAACTTGACATACAATTATCAAACTTTTATATTTTATTCTTCGCCAGATTCAGTGATTTTGATTATATTTTCTCTGCTCCATTTCTGCAATTCTTATACCATCTGCTGATAATAAATTCCATCAATGTAACTTGCCAGCCATTTACGAATGAAGATACCCGTTAATTTAATAGCCGAGGAGCTCAAAATTTTCGAAGGAAAATTTAAGGAAGCAGCTAAAAGCAATGTTTCCATGCTTGACCGTATTATGGATTATATCGTAAAACGGAAGGGGAAGCAGCTGAGGCCTATGTTTGTTTTTTTGTCTGCAAAACTTTGCGGGCAGGTAAATGAAACAACTTATCGTGCGGCTTCATTGGTTGAATTACTGCATACCGCTACCCTGGTGCATGACGATGTTGTTGACGACTCATTGGAACGTAGAGGTTTTTTCTCAGTGTATGCATTATGGAAAAATAAGGTATCAGTACTTGTTGGTGATTATTTACTTGCCAAAGGTTTATTGCTCTCTTTGGATAATAATGACTTTCGCATATTACAGATACTTTCCGATGCCGTTCGGAAAATGAGCGAAGGAGAGCTACTGCAAATGGAAAAGTCCAGAACATTAAATATTGATGAGGATACTTATTTTGAAATTATTAAAAACAAAACTGCATCTCTACTTTCTTCAGCTTGTGCAGCAGGTGCCTGGTCTGCCAGTGAAAATGAAACAATGACCTGCCAAATGAAAAATTTTGGAGAAAAGGTTGGTATCGCCTTCCAGATTAAAGATGATCTTTTTGATTATACATCTGATAAGGTTGGCAAACCAACTGGTAATGATATTAAGGAGAAAAAACTTACCCTACCTCTTATATATACACTATCAAAAGTAGATAAAGCAACAAAACGAAAAATAATCTATATTGTCAAAAATGAAAGCAAGGACAAGAAAAAACTGGATTACGTTTTAAAAAACGTTACTGAATCCGGTGGAATAAATTATACAATTAATTTAATGAACCAGTATAAAAATGAAGCATTATCTATTTTACAAACCTTTCCGGAAGGTGAAATAAAAAATGGTTTTGCCGACCTGGTGAATTTTGTCACGGATAGAAAATATTAAGTACTGATGGTTGTTTCCAAGAGGTGGAGAATTAAAAATGTAAATGAAGTAAAAACAGAGGAGCTTTTCAGCGCTTTGAAAATACACCCGACTATTTGTCGCATATTAGTACAACGTGGCATTGATACTTACGATTTAGCCAAAGATTTCTTCCGCCCGCAATTGCACCATTTGCACAACCCCTGGTTAATGAAGGATATGGACAAAGCGGTTGAAAGGGTCTTTGAGGCTTTCTCTAAAAATGAAAAAATTCTGGTTTTTGGTGATTATGATGTTGATGGTACAACTGCTGTAGCCTGCATGTACCAGTTTTTAAAAAAAAATTATAATAAAGTTGATTTCTATATCCCTCACCGGTACAGGGAAGGTTATGGAATTAGTAAAGCAGGTATAGATCACGCTAAAGAAAATGGATTCAGTTTAATCATATCGCTTGACTGCGGCATAAAATCAGTTGAGTTGATTCAATATGCAAAAGGGTTAGGGATAGATTTTATTGTATGTGATCATCACCTGCCGGATGAAGATTTACCCCCGGCAGTTGCCATTTTAAATCCAAAACAAAAAGATTGCAATTATCCTTTTAAAGAATTATGTGGTTGCGGTGTTGGATTTAAATTGATTACTGCTCTTGCAGAAAAAATGCACTTGCCAAAAGAAGATGCCTATGAATATCTGGATTTGGTTGCAACCGCAATTGCTGCAGATATAGTTTCCATGTCGGGTGAAAACAGGGTACTTGCTTATTTCGGATTAAAAAAATCAAATACAAATCCAAACAATGGAATTAAAGCTTTATGCTATTTAAGCAATTTAACCAATGACATGTGTATCAGCAACCTTGTTTTTATTATTGCTCCCAGGGTAAATGCTGCCGGAAGGATGGATGATGGACGCAAAGCTGTTGAAATGTTTGTTGCCGAAAATTATGATGAGGCTTTAAAGTGGGCAGAGCTGCTACACAGTGATAATACAAACAGGAAAGAAGCTGATTCCAGCATGACGGAAGAAGCAATAGCTTTAATTGAAGCAGATAGTCTATTAATTAATAGAAGAAGCACGGTGTTATATCAACCTCACTGGCATAAAGGTGTGGTAGGTATTGTAGCATCCAGATTAATTGATCATTACTATAGGCCTACAATTGTACTTACCCAATCAGGCGAATATGTTGCAGGTTCTGCACGGAGTGTCACCGGGTTTAATGTGTATGAGGCTATTCATCAATGTAAAGATCTTTTATTGGGATATGGTGGACACTTTTATGCCGCCGGTATGACCATGCATCCTGATAAGGTAGAAGAATTTTGTGCAAAATTTGAAGAAGTTGTCAGTAAAACCATACATCCTGATTTGTTGATTCCGGAAATTGTTATTGATACTGAAATCAGCTTTAAAGACATAACTCCGGCTTTTCAAAAGATCATCTGCCAGATGGAACCCTATGGACCCGATAATCTTTGCCCACTTTTTATCAGCAGAAATGTGTACGATACCGGTTACAGTAAAGTGGTAAAGGAAAAACACTTGAGATTTATATTAAAACAGGACGGGATCACATTTACAGGAATTGGTTTTGGCTTAGCTGATAAAATTAAATTTCTTTCCCCCCACCAACCGGTTGATATTGTTTATAAAATAGATGAAAATGAATGGAATGGAGAAAAAAGCCTTCAGCTTAAAGTGATCGATATTAAACCCAGTGAAAGCTGATTTTCCACATCTTGCCTTTTTCCCAATTGTTAATAAATAATTCATCCAGCAGCAACTACCCGGGTTATCATTGCATCTACATTTGTAACCTTTTACCCAAGTTTCCCAAATTATGCAAAAATTTTACTCTGCCTTTCTAGCTCTGATAGCCATTCTATTTTCTTTTTATTCAAATTGTCAGACTAATCCGGTTCCCCAGTTATTACCTTATAGTCAAAATTTTGAAATCCTGCCACATAACGTAATAGTTTATCCTGCAGGTTGGCAGGGTTGGACAATAGGCACTTCAAATACTGCAACTTTTAGAACAAATGCTCCAACAGCAAATCGTGACATGGTAGCATCGGGAAGTGCAGGAAATAATTCAGGAAATGTATACAATTATAATTCTAAAATAGGATTTCTTACAACAGGCTCTCTTGATTTAGCCATTGCTTTAGCCATAGATGGTACCAATTCAAGCAACATAACTGTTAGTTATTCAGCCATGACTATCAGGAATCCATATGATGGAGGTTCAAACACCAGGATGAATGAAATGATTTTACAGTATCGAATCGGTACAACTGGAATCTTTTCAAATTTAGCATCAACGGAGTATCAAAATAATATTGTTTTACAAACTTCCACGGGTATTACTACTCCTCAAAATGTTCAGGCAAAAACTATAGCCTTACCTTCTTCTTGTAATAATCAGCCTATTATTCAATTAAGATGGGTAAACAGAGACGTTTCCGGATTTGGGTCAAGACCCAGTTTTGCAATTGATGATATTTCCATTGAATCTTCTATTGTAGTTTCTGAAACAGTTTCAGTTTTAGCTATAAATAATGCTGCAGAACCAGAT
>JACDAZ010000126.1 GCA_013695175.1 Flavisolibacter sp.
TTCAATTTGCACTACCGGTATGCCATTAATCAGCAAAATCGCATCATAGCGGTGATTACTGTTTTCCGTATTCATCCGCAACTGGTTGATGACCTCAAAATCGTTTTTACACCAGTCTTTTATATTAACCAGCGTGTAGTGCAACGGAGTATCATCTTCCCTCTTAAAAGTATTTCGCTGGCGTAAATTTTTGGACGTCTGAAATACATCTGGATTGATAATTTCATCACGGAGGCGGGCAAATTCAGCTTCCGTTAAATTGACGCGGTTAAGCGCTTCAAACTTCTTCCGGAAGTTTTGTTCTAAGCCTTTACGATCACGTATATCAGAACGGCTGGTATATTTTAAGTCGGTAAGTTTACTGACAAAGCCATATTCAATTTCTGATTCGTTTACCATAAATTTTCTACTCTGAAAATTATATATCAATCATAATTTATCAAACATAATCCATTCAGCTAAACTGAGATACTTATTTATTAAAAAAATCGTTTCATCTTTAATAAGTAAGATAACAGTTAGTTATTTTTATAATACAAATGTAGTAACCAGAGTTTCTTGCGAAATCAAATCCCTTGTTTACGATTTTTGATGAGTTTCACTTTACCATCGCAACATTAATAACCCTTTCCTTTTTAATTTGAAAACACGATAGAAGCAAAAAGCCATACCGGGAATCCATCTTACCTTTAGTTCATCAACATTTATCCTAAACCACTAACATGATCTTCAAGCATTCAGTTCCTATCTTCTATTCGGAGGATGTAAACCGGAGCATTGATTATTATAGCCAGGTGCTTTGTTTTGAACATCACTGGAAGTATGATGATCCACCCACGTTTGGCGGTGTGAGTAAGGACTTAGTAGAGATATTTTTTTGCAAAGAGGCGCAAGGCCATCCCGGAACATGGATGTCCATTTTTGTTGATAATGTGGATGAATATTATGAAACCATAAAATCCAAAGGATACAGATTTTAAGCAATTGTTTTTAAGCTCAAATAAATAATGGAATGATGATAGGAATGCGACTGATTCAGTTAACGAAAATCTTCGGATGCATAACATTTGCTGCAATATTTACTTTCAGTGCAACTAGTCAGCAATTAAACACCCAGATCAAATTAAACCAAATTGGTTTTTATCCTGATGCACCGAAAGTCGCTATTATTACGGGTGATGTGAATGCAACAGCATTTTATGTTACATCAACTAATCTGCGTGATACATTTTATACAGGCTTTCTGGGAAATACAAAGCAGTCTCAGTACTCTAAAACAACTACACGGTTAGCAGATTTTTCTTCATTAAAAATCCCGGGAAGTTATGTGCTTCTAATTCCAGGTACTGGTCATTCATATGTATTCCGGATTGCTGCAAATGTGCACAGGGAAGTTGCCATTGCTTCTATGAAAAGTTTTTATTTTCAAAGAGTATCTATGCCGCTACTGCCACAGTATGCAGGTAAGTGGCACAGATCGGCGGGACATCCGGATGATAGTGTGTTGATACACTCATCTGCTGCAACGAAACAAAGACCTGCGGGTACCATCGTACCATCGTCAGGTGGTTGGTATGATGCAGGCGATTACAACAAGTATATTGTGAATTCGGGCATCACCATGGGTACACTCTTGTCGCTATATGAAGATTTTCCGGAATACACAAAAACATTTCACTTGAAAATACCTGAGAGTGGCGGCCGCATACCTGATCTTCTCCATGAAGTTTTGTACAATCTCCGATGGATGCTCACTATGCAGGATCCGTATGATGGCGGCGTGCATCACAAGTGCACCAATGCTTCTTTTGATGGAATGGTGATGCCAGGCATTACAAAAGAGCCAAGGTACCTGGTGCAGAAAAGTACAGCTGCAGCACTCGACTTTGCAGCGGTTACTGCACAAGCTGCAAGAGTGTTTAAGAAATTTGAAACATCACTGCCACGGCTGGCAGACAGCTGCCTGAGTGCATCAGAAAAAGCATGGCTGTGGGCAAAAGCAAATCCGAAGATTTTATATGATCAGGATGAAATGAATAAGACGCATAAGCCGGAAATTACTACAGGTGCTTATGGCGACAGGAATATTGCTGATGAATGGCTGTGGGCTGCTGCGGAACTTTTCGTTACTACAAAAAAGCAGGCCTATTTCAACAGTGTGCAAGAGCAAATGAAGCTTCGGTTTTCTGTACCCGGTTGGTCCAACGTAGCAGCACTTGGATATTATAGTTTAAACAGATTTTCAAATTCGCTACCTGCATACACACGTACCACTACTGCAGCCATGAAGGACAGCATTGTCCGGAAAGCAGACGAACTGATTTCTAACAGAAGCAAAAATGCTTTTGATGTGATCATGGGTCAAACAGAAAGAGATTTTGTATGGGGCAGCAATGCCGTTGCAGCTAACCAGGGAATACTTTTATTATATACATATGCTGCTACTAAAAACCGGAAGTACATTGATCATGCACTGACCAATTTAGATTATATCCTCGGCAGAAATGCTACAGGTTTTTCATTTCTCACCGGCTATGGAAGTAAAACGCCGATGCACATACATCATCGCCCATCTGAAGCAGACGGTATTATTGAACCTGTTCCAGGTTTACTATCAGGTGGGCCCAATCCGGGTCGGCAGGATAAATGTGAGTACCCGGAAACAGATACGGAAATAGCTTTTGTTGATCATGTATGTTCCTATGCTTCAAACGAGATAGCAATTAACTGGAATGCACCTTTTGTGTATCTCGCAACTGCAGTAGAAGCACTTCAAAAAAAATAGAATTAATGAAGCTTCTTTTATTGAGGAAGCGATCTTCCTATTGGCGGAGGTTTTATACATTTGAACAATTAATGATTCACCATGAAAGCACGTTTTCTTTTATTCCTTTTTTTACTTTTTTCTAAAATGCTCATGTCACAGGATGTGGCAAATTCTTATATTCCTTCGGACGCCATCCATGCAGCACAAAAGGAATTTCAGGACAGCCGCTATGGACTTTTTATTCATTGGGGTCCTTCCAGTTTGTTAGGTGCCGGTGAGTGGGTAATGAATGTGCGTAACATTCATGTTAAGGATTATAGCAAGTTGCAAAAATTTTTTAACCCGGTAGATTTTGATGCTGCAGAATGGGTAGGTGTAGCTAAAAAAGCAGGTATGAAATATATAACATTCATTACCCGCCACCACGATGGCTTCAGCAATTGGGATACGAAAGCCTCCGGCTGGAAGATAACCAACACACCTTATGGTAAGGATGTAGTAAAGCTTTTGGCAGAAGAATGCCAGCGGCAGGATATGAAGTTGTTTTTATACTACTCCCTGCTCGATTGGTACCGCGAAGATTACCCGCACGAAACAGGTAGAACCGGAAAAGGAACTGGTCGCTCAGCGCAAGGCAACTACGACAGTTATTTTAGCTTTATGAAAACACAGCTCACTGAACTGCTAACCAATTATGGACCTATTGCCGGTATCTGGTTGGATGGCCATTGGGACCAAACTGCTGAAGAAGGTGCGGCAGATAGAAGTTCACGTATTGATTGGCGTTATGACGAATTGTATGCTCACATTCATAAACTGCAGCCGCATTGTTTAATAGGAAATAATCACCACCTGTCACCTTTCCCGGGCGAAGACTTCCAGATGTTTGAACGCGACCTGCCGGGCGAAAATAAATCAGGTTATAATTTCCAGTCCACATCGCAAAACCTGCCATTGGAAACCTGCGAAACTATTAACGGCAGCTGGGGCTACAACATGACGGACAGGAATTACAAAACCGTACAACAGATCATTCATTACCTGGTAAATGCAGCAGGCCGCAATGCTAATCTGCTGTTGAATGTAGGACCTATGCCAAATGGCGAAATACAAGCCGAGTTCCGGGATACTTTATCAAAAGCAGGCTTATGGCTGCAACAATATGGTCATACCATATATGGTTCAAGGGGTAATATTATATCGCCACAACCCTGGGGCGTAGC
>JACDAZ010000329.1 GCA_013695175.1 Flavisolibacter sp.
GTACAGGAGAATACCTGAGAGTTATTTTTGCACAATGTGATGATGTAACAAAAGTGGTAACAGGTTATAATTTAGAACAGGATTTTGATTGTTATTGCCCCGGAGATGAAAAAAAGAATTAATGAAGCTGTTGAAACCTTTTCAAATACTCTATGTTATTTACGCACTGTTGCTTTTCCTGGTATTAATGATTCCTGTTTTTATCTGGGCAGTTATTGCAAGTTTTTTTGGAAGAATAAAAGGAGGTAATCTAATTTACCAGGGTTGTATGGTATGGGGCGATGTATGGTTTGCAGCTCTTTTTATAAAACATAAAAATATTTATGAAACTGAGTTTAATGCAAATAAATCATACATTTTTGTTGCCAATCATATTTCATATTTTGATACGCCTTCTTTGGTAAAAACTTTTAGGAAGCCGGTTCGTGTGTTAGGAAAAGTGGAAATGACGAAAGTTCCCATTTTTGGATTTATTTATAAACGGGCTACAGTAACAGTTGACAGAAGCAGTACACAAAACAGGGCACAAAGTGTTTTGCTATTAAAATCTATTTTAAATAAAGGCATTTCTATTGTAGTATTTCCGGAGGGTACATTTAATGAAACAGGAAAGCCATTAAAATCTTTTTATGACGGGGCTTTTAAAATTGCGATAGAAACCAAAACTTCCATAAAACCTGTATTGTTTTTAGATGGTTATAAAAGGATGCATTACTCAAGCATTTTCTCCTTAAATCCAGGAAAAAACCGGGCTGTTTTCCTGGAGGAGATAGAAACAAATAATTTGACAATTAACGATTTAGCTGCTCTTAAAGAAAAGGTTCATCAATTAATGGAGTTAAAGCTGAGAGAGTATAAAGCTTCCTGGATCAAAGATTAATTTTAGTCCGCTTATGCTTTAGCAATTATTTTTACACAACATGTTTGCTGAAGTTATCATACCACTTGCACTTCCAAAAAATTATACCTGGTCTGTTCCGGAAATGTACCAACAGTATATTCGACCGGGATGCAGGGTAGAAGTAAATCTTGGTAAGAATAAAAAATATGCAGGGATAGTAAAAGCATTACCCCAAACTTCACCCGGAGGGTTTGAACCAAAAAATATTTTAAACATTTTGGACGTAGAGCCTGTCATTCAACCATACCAGTTAAAATTTTGGGAATGGCTGGCTAATTATTATATGTGCTCCGAAGGTGAGGTAATGGCGGCTGCATTACCGGCACATTTTAAATTATCCAGTGAAACCATTTTAGTTTTTAACCAGGAATATGGTGATGATTTTTCTGATCTTGATAATGAAGAATACCTTGTTGCAGAAGCATTATTAATGAAGAACGAGCTCCGGCTAACCGAAGTTCAACAGGTTCTTGATCTGACACATGTTTATCCAATTGTGAACAGGTTGATCAGCAAAAAACTTTGTTTTGTCTGGGAGTCACTTAAACAGACTTTTCACCCCAAAAAAGAAAGCTTTGTTCTTTTAGATCCTAAATATGATAATGAAGAAAACCTTTCAGAACTTTTAAATAATTGGGGAAGGGCTGCCAGGCAAATGGAATTGCTCTTAAGTTACCTGCACCTTATGAAAACAGAAGGTGAAGTAACAAAGACGGAATTATTAAAAAAATCATCAGCATCGGATGCACAATTAAAAGCATTAGTTGATAAAGGAATTTTAAGAATAGATAAAAGAAATGTGGATCGTATTATATATGGACCCAAAGATGTAACCATTGACTTTGAACTAACACCGGCACAGGAGGATGCATTCCTGCAAGTAAAAAAAATATTTGAAGAAAAACAGGTCTGTCTTTTACATGGCATAACCTCCAGTGGTAAAACCCATATTTATATAAAATTGATTGAGCAATATATACGACAAGGTAAACAAGTGTTGTATATGCTTCCCGAAATTGCTTTGACTTCACAAATTATAAGACGCTTACAAAAACATTTTGGTGGGTATATTGGCATTTACCATTCAAAATTCAGCCAGAATGAAAGAGTGGAAATCTGGAACAAGGTAAAGAGTGGGGAATTAAAAATTGTATTGGGTGCAAGAAGTTCTTTATTTCTTCCTTTTCACAATTTAGCTTTTATAGTATGTGATGAAGAACATGATACATCTTTTAAACAACAGGATCCTGCTCCACGTTATCATGGAAGGGATGCCGCTATTTTTCTGGCTTCAATTTTAAATGCAAAAGTATTATTAGGCAGTGCCACACCATCTGTAGAAACTTATTATCAGGCAAAACAAGGAAAATTTGGATTGGTTAATTTATTGGAACGCTATCGTGAAGTAAAACTACCGGGGATGGAGTTAATTGATATCCGGATGGTAGCTAAAAAAGGAGGAGAAAAAGTAATGTTTTCTCCGCGATTACTGGATTCTATTAAAGAAACTATTGATAATGGAAAGCAGGTAATTTTATTTCAAAACAGAAGGGGTTATACACCATATCAAATTTGCGGTGTTTGTGGATGGATAGCCCAATGTAAAAACTGTGATGTATCACTCACGTATCATAAGTTCTCCAACAAGTTAAAGTGTCATTATTGCGGCACTGTATATTCACCATCTCCAATTTGCCAGGCTTGTGGGACTGATAAGTTGATGCAAAAGAATTTTGGAACCGAACGACTGGAAGAATTTCTTGAAACAGCCCTGCCTGAAGCTAAAATATCCCGGATGGATTTTGACAGTATTAAAAACAAAAATGCACATGATGTACTGATACAACAGTTTGAACAAAAAAAGATTGATGTATTAGTTGGAACCCAGATGGTGGTGAAAGGATTAGATTTTGATAATGTTGACCTGGTTGGGATTATAGATGCAGATGCCTTGTTACATTTTGCTGATTTCCGTGTGTTTGAAAGAGCTTTTCAACTTATGGAGCAGGTGAGTGGCAGGGCTGGAAGAAAAGACGGGAAAGGAAGGGTAATGATTCAAACCAGTAATTTGAAACACCCTGTTCTTTTGCATGTAGTTCATCATGATTATATAGGTATGTATAATGAGGAAATAGATAAACGAAAACAATTTTTTTATCCGCCTTATTCCAGAATAATAAAATTATATTTCAGGCATAAGGATAGACAAATTGTACAACAGGCTGCTGATGAATCAAAAAAATTATTGGGAATTTACGCTGACTATATTGTAGGGCCTGCGGAGCCGGTTGTAAATCGTGTAAGAAATTTATTTTTAATGGAAATGTTGTTTAAGCTGCCACGCCAGTCTGCTACATTAACGCAGGTAAAAAAAGATATACATAAAGCAATTATTAATTTACATGCCAATAAAATTTTCAGGAATGTAATTGTAATAGCGGATGTTGATGCTATCTGATCAAATCCTTTATCTCCTCATATTCATAAATGGTAAAGCCGGGTTGTTGATTCCTGGCTGCATTTACCATTGCCTGAGCTACATCTTCAGCATGAATAGGTTTGTACTTTGAAGCGTTTCCAATTAAAGCAAATGAAAACAGACTCATTGCAAATTTTCCAATGGTTTCTGCGGGTCTCGATTCTTTTCTGTCACCAAGTAATATTGAAGGTCTTATTATTGTTACGCTTTCTATATTCATTTGCCTTACAGCATCTTCCACTTCGCCTTTTAATTGTAAATAAAAATTTTTGTTGCTGCTGTCTGCTCCAACTGAAGAAACAAGGATGAAATTGCTGCAACCCGTTTCTTTACAAAATTGCGCAGCTTTAATCGGTATATCAAAATCAACTTTGCGATAAGCTTCTTTATCACCCCTTACTTTTTCTTTTGTTGTTCCTATTGTACAAAAAACTGCATCACTGCCTTCAATGCCTAGCTTAAAAGATTCAGTATCATTAAAATCAATTAATCTTACTTCAACATTTTCGTTTTTTACTTCTAAAGGCCTTCGAACTAAAAGCCTGGTAGTCGAGAAGAAATTATCTTTTTTCAGAATCTTTACCAGGTAACTTCCAATTAATCCTGTTGCCCCAATTACTGTTGCTGTCATAAAATTGTTTTTCTTGTCATAGATTCGTTGCCATGCAAATTCGTAAAAATATTTCGCTTAAGGAATATAATACATTTGGTATTGATGTAAAAGCAAAAAAATTTGCCTCATTTAAATCAGAACAAGAACTACTTGAACTGCTGAATCATATTCCTGTAAAAGAAATAAAATTAATGCTGGGAGGTGGCAGTAATATTTTATTGCTTCATGATATTGATGGGTATGTATTAAAAAATGATATTGATGGAATAGAAATAATTAAGGAAGACGAAGAGTTTGTTTACGTTAGAAGCGGGGCAGGGGAAAACTGGCATCGGTTTGTATTATTTTGTTTGGAACATAATTATGCCGGTGTTGAAAACCTTGCATTGATCCCCGGTAATGTGGGTGCTTCACCTATGCAAAATATTGGTGCTTATGGAGTAGAAATAAAAGATGTTTTCCATGAACTGGAAGTAATTCACCTGTATGAAAAGCATAAAAGAACCTTTTCAATAGAAGAATGTAGGTTTGGATATAGAGAAAGTGTTTTTAAAAGAGAGTTGAAGGGCCAGTACATAATAACGAGCGTAACTTTTAAACTAGATAAAAATCCTCTTTTTCAAACTTCATACGGAGCCATTCAGCAGGAATTAGATAGAATGGAAAAAGAACTTTCTATTCAATCCATAGCTCAGGCTGTCATAAATATCCGGTCATCTAAACTTCCTGAGCCTGGGGTTATTGGCAATGCAGGAAGTTTTTTTAAAAACCCTGTTATTTCCAATGAACAATTTGAAATACTTAAAATTCAATTTCCGACAATTGTTGCATTTCCAATAAATGACCAACAAACCAAATTAGCTGCAGGCTGGTTGATTGAGCATAGTGCTCCCAAAGATGCATTAAGCTGGAAGGGTTACAGGCAGGGTGATGCTGGTTGTTTTTCAAAACAGGCACTGGTTTTAGTGAATTATGGAAGTGCAAAGGGAAGCGAGATATATAAATTAAGTGAAGATATTATC
>JACDAZ010000367.1 GCA_013695175.1 Flavisolibacter sp.
TTTAAACTTTTGCCTTTTGCTGAATTAAAGCTGTAGTTCAGGTTTACAGTTGAATTGTTTCTTTTCATATCACTCCGGTTATTGGCTTCCAATATCCGGTCTACAACATTGGTTGGTTTATATGAAATTGGGGTGCGACTATTATTTTCTATATCCATAGTAGAAAAACTTCCGGTTAATATAGCGCCAATGGTAGATTGTTTATTAATAAAATAATCAATACCTGTTTTAAAATTGTGACTTTGTACGTCTGCAATAATTATTGCTTCCTGGTCAAATAAAGTATCTAAAACAACCCTGTTTAAACTCATCCTGCTTCGGTTCTTGCTATTATTAAAATTGTAATTGCCAAAAATGTTTATTTTATTGTTGCGATGATTAAGTGAAACTCCGGAATTATATTTTGGATACACTCCCATATTAAATCCGGCAGTTACGGATCCATTAGTACCAAAAGCTTTGTTCTTCTTTAGTTTAATATTTATGATACCAGCGTTGCCGGCAGCTTCATAACGTGCCGATGGATTGGTGATAATTTCTATAGCCTCTATTTCTGTAGATTGCATTGTTTTCAAATATTGAGCTAAATCCTGACCTGCTAAGGGTGTGGGGCGACCATCAATATAAACCTGCACACCATTTTTACCACTTACACTAAGATTATCATCTTTATCAACTAATACACCCGGAGATTTACGTAATAATTCCAATGCATCAGAACCTGTGGCATTAATAGTGCCTTCAACATTAACTATCATTTTATCGGCTTTCACTTCTATAATTGGTTTACGTGCAGTTACAGTTACTCCGCTTAAGTTAGAGGTTGCCTTCGTTAGTTGAAGATCTTCAAGTTTAACTACTTCACCATTGACAGTAAATGGTTCTGTTAAGGCGTTAGAATAACCAATATGAGAAGCACTGATCCGATAATTGCCTTCAATGATTTCACTAAAATTGTACAATCCGTCTTCTTTTGTTACAGATAATTTTACCACTGCTGAATCCTTTAATAAACTTATTGTTACTCCTGAAAGCGGAGTTCCATCAGGATCTTTTACCTTACCTGAAATTTGGGCATTTGAAATAAAAAATGCTAAAAAGGTAAACGCGAGTGTAAAAAGACTTCTCATTGCAGAAAATTTAAGCGTGATAATTAAAACACAAACTTAAAATTCTAATAAGCCATTAAATAAAAACTTACACCAAATGGGTTTTCATTAGTATAAATAGGGTTAAATAAAGTATATTTCCTAATGTTATATTTATTTGTAACGGAGTTTTACATAAATAAACTTACTCCTTCTTACGTCTTAAATAAATAATCTCTCCCTTGTCTTCCGTAAAATGAGCAGGTCTAACTGCATCTCCCTGGAATACCTGCCATTGTACAAGGTTATCATTTATAAAAAGCAAGATGCTTTTAATAGTTATATTATCAGAACCATCATCAACTGTAAAATCGAACCAAACCGGTGATTTAGAAAAGTCTGCATTAAAAGAAGTTATTGGCTTTTTTTCCTGTCCGTAAGCCAAAAAGATTTTTGAACTATCTAGAACTTCCAACCTGCCGGTTTTATTATCAGCATCCACAACTTCCCATTTACCAATTAATTTCTGAAAACTTGCAGACTGGGCCAGAACAGATGATTGCAAAAATGCACATAGCATTAAAATAAATATCCTCATTTTCATAACTCACTCCTCCTATATAATAGGTTCATAACATATGCCAAAAAGAATGTTTTTTCTGCATCAGGCACTATTTTTTTGCTTTAAACCTGTAAAGGGAATTATATGAAAAGAGATGGTGCTATGCAAAGCCTTTGGCAGGTGGGAATGGATGTGTATAATGCAAAAAATATTTCTCTTCCAACAGGTGTAGTAGATGTAGTAATAGTAGGTGGAGGTATTACAGGAGTAACAACGGCTTTATTACTACAAAAAAGTGGGTTACAATGTGTAGTAGCTGAAGCACATAACTTATGTTTTGGTACAACAGGTGGTACCACTGCACATTTAAATACATTTTTTGATACTTCTTATAATGAAGTAATTAAAGATTTTGGGGAACTTGATGCACAATTAATGGCAGCCTCTGCAAGACAAGCTTTAAATCTTTTTAAACATAATGTAGCAGAATATAATATTGATTGTGGTTATGAAGAAAAAGATGGTTACCTGTACGCACAGGATAAAGAACAATGGGATGAACTTGAAGAAATTTATAAGGCATCCAAAAAGGCAGGTGTGGAGGTAATGTATGCTGATACTATTCCTATTCCTGTTCAATTTACGAAAGCTATAGTTTATAAAGCACAGGCTCAAATTCATCCTTCCAAATATGTTTATGGATTAGCACGTGAATTTGAAAAAGCGGGTGGTGTTATCATGCAAAACTGCACGGTTACTAAAGTTGAGGAAAAAGGAATTTTGGTGGTTGAAACATCTGCCGGGGATATAAAAACGAAAAATGTTATTTATGCTACACATATACCACCCGGTGTAAATCTTTTACATTTTAGAAATGCTCCCTATCGCAGTTATGCAATGGCAGTAACATTAGAGGATGATAACTATCCCGATGCACTTGCGTATGATATGTATGACCCTTATCACTACTATAGAACTCAAACTATTGATGGCAAAAAATATTTAATTGTTGGTGGTGAAGATCATAAAACAGGTCACGAAGAAAACACGGACCATTGCTTTACCAGGGTAGAAGCACATATACGCACACATTATAATATAGATAAAATAGTAAATCAATGGTCTTCACAATACTTTGAACCTTCAGATGGTTTGGCTTATATAGGTCATTTACCAGGCAATCCGGAAAATGTTTATGTAGCAACAGGTTATAGTGGTAATGGAATTACATACAGTCATATTGCTGCAATTACTTTACGTGATCTTATTGTAAAAGGGGATAGTGATTTTAAAGAAATATATGAACCATCAAGAATTAAGATGGTTGCCGGCTTTGCAAATTTTGTAAAAGAAAATGCAGATGTTGTAAAAGAATTTTTTGCTAAACGTCTGGCAATGGAAAAAATAACTGCCCTGGCAGACCTGGCGCCCGGTGAAGCAAGACTTGTGAAGTATGATGGAAAATCTGTGGCTTTGTATAAAGATGAAGATGGAAAATTTCATGCTGTAAATCCTGTTTGTCCGCACGCTAAATGTTTGGTAGGTTGGAACAATGCAGAAAAAAGCTGGGATTGTCCCTGCCATGGTTCACGCTTTTCTGTTAATGGTGAATTATTAACGGGTCCAGCAAGAAGTGATTTGGAGAGGATTGATATTGGTTAAGGTTTCGCACAGAGGCGTAGGTTTCGCACAGAGGGCACAGAGGAAAGGAGATTATTTATTTTAATAATGGTAATTAATTAATCTCCTGATACCATACTATAATATTTCTACTTGTAATCCATTAAGAAATTAAACAAATTAAATTCTCTTTACCTCTGCTAGCTCTGTGCGAAAAAATGAAAGGAGATTATTATATTTTAATAATGGTTATTAATTAATCTTGTGATACCATTTTTTAATATTTCTTCATTAAAATTGATTAATAATCCAATTTGTTTTTTTGCTAACCTTAAGTAAGTCAGAGGCTGTTTTTTATGTACTGGATGAACAGCTTCATTTGATTTAATTTCTAC
>JACDAZ010000370.1 GCA_013695175.1 Flavisolibacter sp.
CTACTACAGTGGCAGCACCAGTTTTGCCAGCACCCCATGCAGCGCCAGCTCCACTACCAAATTGATTTGCAGGTGATGTGGTTAAACCATACATACCCCATAAAGATCCGTTTGTATAATAGGTGTCATTAGAAGTTGCATCATGCGTATAGATGTAATTAGGCTCAGCATACTCAACATCATCCATACTTCTCATTGTATTTATAGCATCTTTTGTTTCCAAAGAAGTTTTAACTAAATAAATCCCTTCATCATTACCAAAAGTTTTCATGGCACTGGTAATGATCAATTCAAGTGGTGAGCCACTAATACGTGCAAATGCATTTTGTTTTGATGTTTGAGTTCGCCCTTTCTTAAATTTTACTAACAGTTCACCCGGGACAAAACTTCCGGGACTGATGTTTAACTTTTCAAAAAAGTTTTCCTGGTTACTTACGGATAGAAGTTCCTGCTCTTCCTGTTTTACATCTTTGGTACAGCTGGCAAATAAGACTATGGAAAAAATTCCAATGATTAGGTGTTTTTTTTTCATGTGTTTGATTAAGTGTTTAAAATGGTTAATTCAATTACTGAATTTAAGGGAAATTTTAACGCTTTAGCCGTTGCCCCACATGTTTTTTAAAATTTTATCTCATCCAACTTCTAAATGAAGCTATTATAGCTTGTTTTGTTTTTTCATCATTTTTAAAAGACCAATCCAGCGCTTTATATGTAGTAGTATTATCACTGTTTGTATGAAAGAAAACAACAGATTTTACTGCAGGATATTTTTGAGGTAAGGAGCTAAGACCTTCTTGAAACCATATAGCCCTGTCGCCACCTACTGAAAGAGATCCATATTCAGTAAGCATCATTGGTTTTTTATAAAGAGAAAGAGAATCATAACTTTTCTGAATGATATCTTCAAGGCTCCACCACTGGCTCCATGTAGCTACAGTCCCATAATTTAAAGCTGTTACACCTATCCAATCCACATTTTCATGACCGGGGTAAAATTGAGGATATGTTTCGTATGCCGGGTGTGGTGACCAAATCCAAATGGCATTGGTTGCTCCTGCGTTACTAAAGCGGCTGCGTACATGCTGCCATGCATCAATATAATCCTGCGGTTCATTATTTTGCGGACCCCAAGGATAACGGTAGGGATCATTCATTTCATGTCCAAAACGTAAAAAAAATGGATGTTGAAATTTAGCTGCATCCGCAGCCCATTTATCTATGTAAACATCATATTTGCCCTGTGCAACGGCCCTCATTCCTCCTTTATTTTTATTCTCTGCATTTATAGTGTTCCCAACATGAGCAGCGTCAAAATCATCAAGCCAGGGTTCCCATGTAATCATTGGAACACTTCCCAGATCATAAATTGCCTGCGCACGAAGCATAGGAAAAACCTGTTGTCTTTTGCTGCCCCATGCTGTATAAAAAGAAATAATAGGAAATTTAATTTTTAAAGAATCTTCTAATGCCACTACACTTTCATAAGATTCCACCATTTGATCATCATAAGCACCAACAAAAAAACTATCAGGAGAATTAAAAAATAATTTGTTTTTGCGGTAGTTGTCAAACCATAAAAGTGATTGACTTCTTTTTTCCCTGGTACCGGTCATGCTTTTTTCAAAGCTGGCAATATTTGTATTAACAGAAGAAAAAATATTTTCAAGGGGACCTTTTGTTTTATCACCTGCAAAAGTTAATAATACAAAAATGCCGGTACCTAAACCAAGTGCTATTAAAACCAATATAGATCGGTATATTATAGTTTTCATAGGTTATAACTCATTTTTTTATAATTTTTTCTGACACTTTTTCTATGTTTTTTGTTTATCAGTTCCAAATCAATTTTCTCCCACGGTTCTTCTTCTTTAATTTTTCTAGATTCAATGGCTGCATACATGCCGCCAAACGTCATAATAAAAGCAATACAGGCAAAGGCAACCATACCCCAAATATCCCCACTGGTTAAGGCAATCTTTGCTTCATGCGTAAAATATCTTCTTTCAATAACCACAAAAAATAAGGTAGCAATAAATAACAACTGGTGAATCATTAAGGGACGTATAAAAGGAGTAAAACCTTTTACTGCTTGTTTAGCTGTTGGTATATAAGGAATATCAGCATTACGAACAGAGAGTAAAAAGCCTTTGAAAAAAATAGGCCAGCATGCAAACTTCAAAAACATTCCCCGCCAATGCAGCCCCCTTTCATTTTGTGGGTGACAAAGCCATTGCTGCACATATAAGTATATAGTAATTCCTACAATTGCAATCGGTAACCAATTTAATACAAACTGAATAAAATCCATATTGGCAGGTAACATACCAAACCATAGAAATAAAAATGGAATCAATAAGAACAACATAATAGTAACGCCTGAAAAATAATAAGTACCTATTGTTAAATAAGAAAGCTTTTGCCAGAAAGATAATTTACTCCACAGCCTTGGTAGTTCTGCAAACAACACTTCATGTACGCCTCTTGCCCATTTTAATTGCTGTTTAAAAAAAGAACCTAAATCTTCCGGAACCAGGCCCCTGCTTACTACAACAGGTGCATAAATAGATTTCCATCCTTCAGAATGAATACGAATGGCTGTTATAAGATCTTCAGCCAATCCAATACCGTGTCCTCCAATAGATTCTAAAGCAGTTCTGCGGAAAGTGCAATTAGCTCCTATAGCTACAGAACAATTATACCCATGCATGCCAATTTGTGTAGGTCCATAAAAACTATAAGTTTGTTCTGCAGCACCTTTAGCGGTGAATGACCGGTATTGGTTATAATAAGCCTGCGCTACCTGTACATAACCTACTTTTTCATTTTCAAAATATCCAAGAACTTCATCCAGGAAATTAGGAAATGGAATATGATCAGGGTCAAGTACAAGAATAAAATCCTCTGTTGTACTTTTTAATGCTTCATTAATTTTACCGGCCTTTGCCCCGGGGAAACCAACAATTTCTAACCATACAGCTCCATTTTTTACTGCAGCTTCTTTAAACCGGGGATCTTGGGTATCATCAAGTAAATATGTTGTATGCGGATAAGTAATACGGGCACAGGCAGCTAATGTTTTTTCAAACATACTTAATGGTTCACCGGGAGACGATGTTGTAAATATGGCAACACTTAAACCCGGTGGTGCTTCCTTCTTTTCCGGCACTCTAATTCCCAGGTAAGAAATCCATAGAATAATCATCCTGATCATACCCCACCAAAATATAAATGATAAGAGTAAAAACAAAGGAACAGAAGCTACATGATCTTCACGAAACCACCATTCCGCAAGGTGCAGCATACTTAGGCAACCGGCAACAATCAGTATTGACAGTAAAAATTTTTTAGAACGTGTTACAGGAGCTGCTTTCCTGAAACTCCACAAGTTGGTTTGGTTAGTTTTCATGGTATAAAGGAATATTTTAAACCTAACACTCCTGAATGACTGGTATAAAAGAATAAAGAATTATAAGTGTAAGAACTTTTAATTGAAAACCTCGGTGATATTAAAAAATTCATTTCTGCAACTGCTTCAACAGGTGTATAGGCTAAAACACTATATGATTTATGTACGGAGTATTGATTGTTTTGTTCTTTAACTATAAATGAAGGAGCATCAGCTTTTGCAGATACGCCAATACTGCTTCTCAATGAAATAAAAAATTTATCTGATGTCTTAATATTTACCGATGCCAATATAGAATGTACAATTTGATTTTGTGGTGTAAAATAAGGATCATATATCCCTTCGGTTTGCTTAGTAGATAAAGGAAAATTTCTATTAGAAGTTGAAGAATCTTTTAAAATAAAACGATTTAATAATGATGTTGAATAATTATACCCATAACCACCTTTAAAACTAAAATTGCCCTTATGTAACAGCGGCAAAAGCATCCATAAATAAGTGGTATGTATACGATTGTTATCATCAAATTGTTGCAATTCATAAGCTGCTTTACCAAGCCATTTATCCTTAAGGTTATAATTTATTGATATTGTATAAAAATCCTGAATTAATGGTTGTTTAATACTTGATATTGTATATTGATATGGTCGTCTTTCTACCCCGGTAAATAAGGAAAAATCTTTAGATAATTTTTGATTTAAATATACTGCCCCTGTAGTGAACGCTTTGCCCTGGTTAAAAACACCACCTTTTAAAGAAATTGTTGTTTTACCCATATCTAAATTAATGCTATTCATTAATTGTAACCAGGTTGAGGAATATGAATTATTGGAAACAGTAGTAGCGTTATGCTTTACAGAAATAACTGGAGACAGTATCCATGAACGGTACCAACCCGTTACTAATTCCCGAAAGTTTGAATTTAATGGCTGATCATCTGAAAATACACCTGCATTTATTTGAACATATGGAGATGTATAATTATGAACCTGCTTTAAAATTTCAGTAGCTTCAAAATTTTCAGGATCAAGCTTCAAAATTGTTTTAGCGAATTTTTTTGATGTTTCTGTTCTTCCATTCCATAAATGCATATAAGCTAATCTGGTTAAAGCCTCATTATTAGAACTATCAGATACTATATAATCTTCAAGAAAACTCGCCGATAATTTATATTTACCTATGTCAAATAGAAATATACCATATTCTAGTTTTAATATATTTTCCTCAGGAAAAGCTGCCAATGCCTTTTGATGTAAAGCTTTAGAACGGTCAAAATCTTTCATCCAAAAAAGCACCCGGGCATGAAGGCGAAAGCTATTTAGATCAGGAGAGGAATTATTAAATTCAGTTAAGATCCTGTCAGCTTCTGCAAAATTTTTTTCATATGCTTTTTCTTTAGCATATTCAACTGTATCAGTTATAGGAATATATTGAGCTTTAGAATGAAAATTAAGTATGAAAACAAAAAAAATGAAACACCCCAATTTAAAAAGATGTAAGGGTGAGAAAGATCTTTCTTTTACAGGGCTATAAAAAAGGTCGTACACGTTGGCTAGTTTAAAACTAAAATTTTGGCAGGTCTACGACTAAGAATGGATGTAAAAGTTTAATTATGAATATCAGGTAACAAATCTATTATGACAACAGGTAACAAAAACGTTTCAATTTCCCTCCAAAATCAAAAGGTGTTGTTGCTTTTGTTATGACTTTCATTGATGTATTTATTGCATATACTTCTAGCT
>JACDAZ010000373.1 GCA_013695175.1 Flavisolibacter sp.
GTAAAGGATGAACAGCAAGCTTACATCCCATTAATATTCTATCATAATGTTATTACACGTGATGCAAAAAAACTTTTGATCAGCACACAACCATTGCGGTTTATGATGCAGCCTTATACAGATTCTACTTCCCATCATCCAAAACAGGATGCAGTTGACTTTGTGTCTTTTTTTGCAAAGCAGGATCCATATAACCTGCGTTTACTTACTGCACTGCGTATGAATGCCACCTTCCCGGTTGTATTACCCAATGTCTGGTTACCATCAGACCCGGTTATTGATGTAATGGATGGAGGATTAAGAGATAATTATGGTGTGGAAACAGCGCTTAGATTTATTTCAACAATGCATGACTGGATTGAAGAAAACACTAGTGGTGTATTATTGATACAATTAAGAGACAGGATGGATGGTGGCTGGGAAAATCCTTATGAAACAAAATCAATGACTGAGAATGCCGTAAAACCTTTTTTCCTTTTGCAGTTTAACTGGTATAAAATGATGGAATATGCACAGGCAGATATGTCTGCATATTATACGAATGATGATTTTGTTTTTGAACAAGTGGCCTTTCAATACACACCGCTAAATGAAAAAGATAAAGCAGCATTAAATTTCCATCTTACACAAAGGGAAAAAAGAGATATTGGATTTTCCTTAAATTCTGAATTAAATCAAAAGAACTTTTTACGCGTTTCAAATTTGATTCACAGGAATGAACTGGCAACCGTATCCAAAGTTTCAGAATAATCTATATTTATTTCTACGGATAAATAAGTTTGAAAGCCTGCTTTAATACAGTAAAAGAAAATTCTTCACCTGTTTCCACCGGCTCACCATCAATATGTAAAGGTGCCAATCCCGGATTCAAAACTTTTACTTTCTCTGTTTGAAAATAAACAACAGCAGCTTCTTTATTGATCACTTTCACTTCCTGTAAATCCACATAACCTGTTACCTGTCGCAACACCTGCAACAAAAGACTTAATTTATTTTGTTTGGTTACGATTACAATATCCAGCAATCCGTCAGTTAAACTCGCCTGGGGAGCAATGGTAAAATGATTTCCAAACTGGTTGCTGTTGGCTATGCATATAAAATAGGCATCAGTATGAAATTTCTCTCCTTCTGTTTCTATTTCAAAAGGATGTGTTGTAGCAGTAATAAAATGTGAAATTGTTTTTTTGATATAGGTTGTTAACCCACGGTTTGGATCATGCGCAAAATCGTGAGCCACTTCAGCATCAAAACCCAAACCACAAAGCATGCAGGCAAATCTTCCATTTATTGTAAATGCATCTGTTAACCTGCTGTTGCCTTTAAATATTATTTCTAATGCCGCAGTTACATTTTTCGGAATTTCTGCAGAAAAAGCCAATCCATTTCCTGATCCTAATGGAATAATTCCAAACTGCACCGGTTCATTTCTTAATTCATTTACTACAGCATTTAATGTTCCGTCTCCACCTGCAATCACAACATCTGTTACATGCTCTTCATGTATAACAGGTTTTAAAAAAGAATAATCTCCACTGGCAACGGAAGGATAAATAGAATAAGTTATAGCCGCAGCCTTAGTGGCCTCTTCAATAACCTGTTTAACCTTCCCCTTATCCGATGTACCTGAAATGGGATTTATAATGTATAATATGTGACGATTCACTTTTGTATGCTTATGGTTGCCAAATGTATTCTCCTGATCCTGATACGTGCTGCTAACTCAGGATCGGTAGGTAAGGACCATGTATAAATTTTTACCGTACCCACACCTTTTGTAAGAGAAGTCAATTTTTTATTTGTGAGTTGAACAACAGAGGTAGTATCTAAATAAAGTTCATTTTCTTTTTCATCAAAAAAACCAATATACCGCTCCCATTCCGGTTGTTTTTCCCACTCCATATAATGCACCCAAAGGGAACCGGGTTTGGCAAGATCAGCCTTTTGTATACTGAACCTGTTTCTGCTCTCATTTTCATCAGAAGTAGAAATCTTTGCCTTCCCGTTATGCGTGATCTTCCAGTTATGCTGAGCATTAACTGCTGAAGTCATAATTAACAATTGAAAAATGAAAAACAATAATTTCATACTGCAATCTATCTAAAAATCATACCTCTTCACCTGTATTAACTTTATTTATGGATCAGCAAACCGGGAAATACATAATATACTTTGGTATTATAGTATTAGTGATAGGCGGATTAGTTTATCTTTTTCACGACAAACTAACCTGGCTGGGTAAATTACCCGGTGATATAAGAGTTGAAAAGGAAAATTTCAAGTTTTATTTTCCCATAACCACTATGATTTTACTGAGCTTATTAGTTACGCTTATTATAAACCTGGTGAGAAGAATACTTTAATCAGGATATAAAAAAATTAAGAAGTATAACAGTTGCAAACCCTGTAATAGAAATTAAAACTGTCACCACCGACCACGAAGCAAGCGTTTGTTTTTCATTCATTCCAAAATATTTGCTAACCAGCCAAAAACCACTGTCATTTACGTGAGAGAAAATAGTGGCACCAGACGCAATTGAAATGACCAGCAGGGCTTTTTGCATATCAGTCATCATGTTTCCTTCAATAAAAGCTGCCGTCATTCCGGCAGCAGTGATCATGGCTACTGTGGCAGAACCCTGTACAACACGAATAATGGCAGCAGTCAAAAAAGCAAACACCAAATAAGATAACTGGTAAGAAGCCATTGCAGTAGCC
>JACDAZ010000416.1 GCA_013695175.1 Flavisolibacter sp.
GTCCTTGTCCATCGCCATGACCAATATGAAAAAGTTTATTGTTTATTGTAAAATTTTTTGGTTCGTGGTAAACCGGTATCTGCAGTTCTTTTTCAAAATAATTGTTCATCCACATATCGTGGTTACCAACAAAAAAATGCAAAGCAATTCCTGCATCAGAAAGTTCAGCAAGTTTTCCAAGTAATCTTACATAGCCACGCGGCACTACCTTTTTATACTCAAACCAAAAATCAAACATGTCACCTACAATAAAAATGGCAAAGGCTTCATGTTTTATTGCATCTAAAAATTCTACTATTTTCTTTTCACGTTGCAGGCTGGATGAGGCATCAGGGGCACCTAAATGGAAATCTGATAAGAAAAATATTTTTTTGCCTGCAGGTATTTGCATTAGATATTGTCTTTTGAAATTCCTGCGTGTTTTAAAAAAGCTAAAAAAGTTCCTTTTGGTAAGTCTTTGTTACCATGAAAAGGTAAAATTACCTGATGAGACCCTTTAGTTCTTTTGTATAAAAAGCCATTATTTTCCAGTAATTTGATCAAATACTTTGGTGATAGATTCATGCAGACTTTAAATGAATGGAATATTCTAAAGTATTGCTATCATCAGGAATCTCATCTCCCCTTGACTGTAGCTCCTGAATGTATAATTCGATAGCTTCTTCAGCCATTGATATGGCTTCATCAATATTTTCACCATAAGTTATACATCCCGGGAGTGCAGGAACTGTAACTGTATAACCTCCTTCAGGTTCTTTTTTCATTGCAATGCGATACATTCTGGATTGTTCCATCCTCAAATTTAAATATTCTGTATATCATCAACTAAAAAACAATAAACTTCTTTGGGACCATGAACACCTACAACAAGTGTCTTTTCAATATCTGCAGTGCGGCTTGGTCCCGTTGCTAAAGTGATCATGGATGGTAATTGATTTTGATACTTATTCTTTAAAAAAGATAACCCATCTTCTATATCATAAAATAATTGAGATGTGTAAGCAATACAAATATGAACAGGGGTATAAACAGATGTTGTTCTTCCACCAGTTTTAGAACTTAATAATAAACTTCCCGTTCTTGCTATAAGGGCTTCACACCCGGTTATTGCTGCATCGCAAGTTATAATATCATCAGTCCAGATGCTTTCAGGAATCAACTTCATCCACTGTTCATCTAAAGCAAAAACTTTTGTCCATTCCCGTTGCTTAAAAAGATCCTGTAACTGCAGAAGCATATCGTTTTCACTTGTACAAAAACTAAATTTTCCCTGTATCTGAGTAAACTGTTCTGCAAACTCAACTACTATATCCTGTTGAAGTGGTTGAACAAATGATTTATTGACTTCTGCCCGTGGAAAAGGAATTGGCGTTGAATGAGTCAACGCCAATCGTATTTTTTTTAAAATGTTATTCTTTGCTGTATTTGACATAGCTAATAAAACATAGCATTATGAGCCCGTTTTTGCCGCAGGTTGCTGATTTAAAACATTGGGATCATATGGAGGAACACCTTCACTTATACCACCATCAGCATGTGGTTCCAAATTATCTTCATCCTCTGCCAATGTTTTCTTTTCTTCAAATGGTCTTTTACCAATAAGTGTTTCCACATCACTTTGAAATAATACCTCTCTTTCCAGTAATGCTTCAGCTAATTTTTCTACATCCTGTCTTTTTTCCTGGAGCAAAATCTTTGTTTTATCATAAGCATCATCAATCAACTTACGCACTTCTTCATCAATAATTTTTGATGTTTCTTCAGAATAAGGTTTTGTAAATGTCTGATCTTGCTGAGGATCATAAAAACTGATATTTCCCACTTTATTATTCATGCCGTAAACAGTAACCATGGCATAAGCAATACGGGTTATCTGCTGAAGGTCATTTTGAGCACCGGTAGAAATTTTACCAAAAAATATTTCTTCGCTGGCACGTCCACCAAGCGTCATACAGATCTGATCGGTTAATTGATCTGTATTATATAAATATTGTTCTTTTGGAGTGTATTGCGCATAACCTAAAGCGGCAGTACCGCGGGGAACAATTGTTACTTTAAGTAAAGGATATGCATGTTCAAGATACCATCCGCAAACAGCATGTCCTGCTTCATGATAAGCAATAATGCGTTTTTCTTCCGGAGAAATTATTTTATTCTTTTTCTCTAATCCGCCAATGACACGGTCAACAGCATCCTGAAAGTCGCTCATGCCTACTGCGCTTTTGCCTTTACGTGCAGCTATTAAAGCGGCTTCATTACATACATTGGCTATATCGGCACCGGCAAAGCCCGGTGTTTGTTCGGCAAGTTTAAGTATGTCCACTTTCTCTGAAACCTTTATTGGCTTCAAATGCACTTTAAAGATGGCTTCACGTCCTTTTACATCCGGCTTATCAATCGTTATTTGTCTGTCAAAACGCCCCGGGCGTAAAAGAGCTGTATCCAATACATCCGGTCTGTTAGTAGCGGCAAGAACTATGATCCCGGTATCTGTACCAAAACCATCCATTTCAACAAGTAACTGATTTAATGTACTTTCTCTTTCATCGTTACTCATCATCATATTCTTACCACGTGCACGTCCTATAGCATCTATCTCATCTATAAATATTACACAAGGAGCTTTTTCACGGGCTTGCTTGAATAAATCTCTAACACGACTGGCACCCACACCAACAAACATTTCAACAAAATCAGATCCACTTAAACTAAAGAAAGGAACCTGTGCTTCGCCTGCCATGGCTTTAGCCAATAATGTTTTACCGGTTCCCGGGGGACCTACCAGTAAAGCACCCTTTGGTATCTTACCACCAAGTGAAGTGTATTTTTTAGGGTTTCGAAGAAAATCAACAATCTCCATCACCTCAACCTTGGCTTCATCTAAGCCGGCAACATCAGCGAACGTGATATTAACTCTTGTGCCCTTATCAAATAAAGTAGCCTTTGATTTCCCGATATTAAATATACCGCCGGGTCCACCTCCACTTGCTGCACCTCCACCCATTTTCCTCATCAATAAAATCCAGATGGCTATGAAAATAAGGATAGGTAAAATAGTTTGTAGGATGGGACTGAACCAATTAGTTTCATTTTCAACATCCGAACCCGGCTGATTTTGAGGAGGAATATTTGTAGCTGTATAAAACTCTCGCATCTCCTCCCTTATATTTTCATTTGCAGAAACTTTAAAATAAAGATGCGGACCTTCTTCATTTAATTTTCCGGTGTAAGTATTATTGTTATTGTTCTGGTATTTTGCAACAGCTTCTTTTTTCAGGTAAACCCTAACCATATCGCGGTTATCAACTATAATGTATTTATCTACATCACCAGCAGCAACCATTTGTTTAAAATTATCCATGCTGGTTTTGCCAGCTTGTTGAGAGAAAGGTCCAAAAAGTTGAAAGCCAATTAGAATAGCAAAAATAATAGCATATACCCAGTAGATACTAAACCTGGGTCCTTTTTTTGGTGTATTATCACCGTTTTCATTTGTCCCTTTATTATTGAATTTAGGTAGCCTGCTTTTAGTGTCTTGTTTATTTGAATCTTGTGACATTTATAAATTTATGGTTCAAAGCTGCTAATTAGTCGATTTTTAGCAGAAAAAAATGAATTATATGATAATTAACAAACGAATCAATTACTATGTTCTTCTAATACAGCATCACTCCACAACTCTTCAAGCTTGTAAAATTTGCGTGTTTCCGGTAACATTACATGAACAACTATATTGACGTAATCAATCAGTACCCACTGCAGATTTTCCTTTCCTTCGTGATGATAGGGATTTTCACCACATTTTGATTTAATTTGAAATTCTACTTCTTCAGCTATAGCTCTTATTTGAGGTTGATTATTGGCTTCACAAATCACAAAAAAATCAGCAACAGCTTCCGGGATCTTTCTCAGATCAAGTGAAACAATATTTTCAGCTTTTTTGTCTTGTAC
>JACDAZ010000419.1 GCA_013695175.1 Flavisolibacter sp.
CCTCAAAGCCAGCAACGTTTATTAGAAGCGCTGGCAGCAACAGGCAAACCTTTGGTATTAGTAATCATGAGTGGAAGACCTTTAACCTTGACTAAGGAAAATGATTTAGCTACATCTATTTTATATGCCTGGTTCCAGGGGCATGAAGCGGGACCGGCCATTGCAGATGTATTGTTTGGTAACTATAATCCTTCCGGAAAGCTAACTATGAGTTTTCCAAGAAATGTAGGACAAGTTCCCATTTATTATAATTATAAAATGACTGGTCGTCCGCAACCCTCAGACCAGGCGGAGGCCCAAAAGTTCCGTTCCAATTATTTGGATGTTTCAAACCATCCATTATTTGCTTTTGGATATGGATTAAGCTATACAACGTTTGAATATGGTAATATCAGGTTAAGCAAAAATGAAATGCGTGCAGCTGATCGCATAACCGCAACCGTTACTGTTCGCAATACAGGAAATTTTGATGGAGAAGAAGTGGTTCAATTGTATATTAGAGATATGGTAGGTTCTATTACACGACCGGTAAAAGAATTAAAAGATTTTCAAAAAATATTTTTGCGAAAAGGAGAATCCAGAGAGGTGACATTTACTATTGATGCTGAAAAATTAAAATTTTATAATTCTCAATTAAAATGGGTCGCTGAAGCGGGTGATTTTAAATTGTTTATTGGCACCAGCAGTAATAATGTAAAAGAAGCAGATTTTAAATTGCTGAAATAGTATGTTACTCAACAAAGTAAATTAAAAGAATTACTAGAAATTGGATTGAATTCAGAAAACAATATGCAATGAAAATTTGTTAGAGAACATAAAGCAATAAAGATCTGCGTTGCTATGTTCGAATACAACTTAATCAATTGAATTGTATAAAGCAGTTATAAAGACTTGCGATTTAAAAAACCCTGCGCATGTAACCATTCTACAAAACGATCGATCCATGTTGAAGCAGGTGTTCCACGGAGGCCATGGCCACCTTTGGCATACAAATGCAACTCTGCAGGTTTTTTAGCTTTCATCCAGTCAGTATATAATTCAACACTGTTCGACACCGGTGCCAACGCATCATCGGTGGCTGCAGCAATAAAAAGTGGAGGAGCATCGGCTTTTACAGAACGGTTTTCAATACTTGTGATAACACAATAGATGGGTGCAACAAAATCAGGTTTTGCCTCAGGTAAAAAATTGTAGGCAACATTTGCCACCATAAAACCACCGGCTGAAAAACCCATTATACCAATTTTATTTGAATCGATCTTATATTCAGCAGCATGTTTGCGTACAGAAGCAATAGCCTTGTTAAGATCGGTCATTGCCATAGTTCTTAACGGAGCCATTTTTTCTCTAAGGGTTACTGGATTCTTTCTTGCTTCCATCATTTCCTGCCATGGATCATTTGTCAGGCTTCGAACAAGTCTGTATTTAAGTAAGAATACAGTAACCCCATTTTTATTTAACTGTTTTGCCACATTTGTCCCTTCATGCTCAATATTCAAAACATGATATGAACCGCCCGTGCACAAGATCACAGCAACGCCATTTGGTGTATCAGGCTCATATACTACAAGGGTTGGATTTGTAACATTATAAGCTATCATTGCATTCATTGGTGGTCCTGCAAGAGTTTCTCCTTCACTCCAGTCCCAATTCTCTGAGCCGGGTGCTTTCCCTTCGTATAGCTTGATTACTTTTTGCTGTGCAGCAGTAGCAATTGAAAAACTTAACAGCAGTATTGATAAAAAAGCCTTACTGTTTTTTATCAAGAAAAAATGTTTGAATATTTTCATTTCAACACCATATTTAATGTGATACAATTTAAACTATTTATTGACCAACCGGATTGATTTACAAATTATGTATAACCAAATAGAAACTCAGATGGTAAAAATATATAGATACCCTGCTACAGTTTCACAAATGAGATATAGTGTTATAATAACGCGATAGAAAAAATCATTAATACCCTAAAAAGCAAAACATAGATTTAATACCTATTTGTCTGAGATTAAAAGCTTTTATCGCAAAATCAGGTATGCTTGTCGCAATTAAATGTATTTAATTCGAAATTAATATGAAAATCAAGTATTTTTAGTTAGTGCATTCTGATATGCAATTAACAAAATTCATATTATCTGATAATCGCAATGATCGTATCAAACGCCACCTGGTTTTTTGGTTTCTGTGGTGGGCTTATTTTGCTGTATTACATGCAGCCAATCCGTTTGGCAAACCTGAGATTTCCTACTTTAGAAATCCCGTTTTCACTTTAACAGAAAGCGTTCTCCTTTTGATGGGACAAATTCCATTAGCCTATGGTATGCTTTATTGGGTTCTCCCAAAATTTATTTTGAAAAAAAAATATTTTTTAGCAGTAATTGTATCTGCTATACTTTGGTTTTTTGGCGGAGTTCTGCATCTGTATCTTACCACTGATATTCATCCTAAAATTCTTTCTTACATCTTACCTGAACGCTTTTTAGATCATACGAAGCGACCCCCGGGTGCAACTTTTTTTATGTCCTTGCTTGGCACTTACAAAGGTGCATTTACTGTGGCTGCCATAGCATTTGTAATGAAGTTTGCTAAATACTGGTATCTGAAGGAACAACGCAACTTGCAACTACAGAAAGAAAACACCGAAGCTCAATTGCAGTTACTGACTGCACAAGTGCATCCCCATTTCCTGTTCAACACATTAAACAATATTTATTCACAAACCCAAACCCAATCTCCAATAGGATCAAAGATGATCATGGAACTTTCGGACATAATGAGATACATACTTTCAGAAGGAAATAAAACACAGGTACCTCTTGATAAAGAATTTAAAATAATGCAGGACTACATCAATTTAGAAAAAGTAAGGTATGGGAATAAATTAGACCTTCATGTGTCTTTACCTGAGGAAACCGGTGACTTACAAATTGCACCACTTTTACTACTGCCTTTTGTAGAAAATTGTTTTAAACACGGAACCAGTAAATTTCTCCGAAACCCATGGATTAATCTAAAAGTAGAGTTACAAGAAAATAATTTGTTTCTGAAGTTAATGAATGGTAAGGATGATGATAATAGTCACCTTGTTCCAAGATCCGGAACAGGTATTCCAAATGTGCAAAAGCGGCTAAGTTTATTATATCCTGATAAATACGATTTGCAAATATCAAATGAGAAAAACGTATTTGTAGTAAACTTAAGACTTGAACTTATGGAACAGAAACAAGATCATAATGCTCTTATGCGACCGCAACCTGAAATAAACTATGCCTGACTCAAATCAAATAACAATTAAATGCCTCATTGTTGACGATGAACCAATGGCAAGAGATGTTATACGCAGGTATATTGAAAAAGTTCCTATACTCAAACTTGAGGGTGAATGCGGTAATGCTATTGATGCATTGCTTTTTTTGCAGAGCCAGCCTGTGGACCTGATTTTTTTAGATATAAGAATGCCACAACTTAGCGGTACCGAATTTGCTAAAGCACTGCGTTCTGCACCTAAAATTATTTTTACTACTGCCTATAAAGAATATGCAATGGATGGGTTTGACCTGGATGCTGTTGATTACCTGTTGAAGCCTGTGGCTTTTGATAGATTTCTTAAAGCAATTACGAAAGCCTACCCACACAAATCAGTTGAATTGAATGATTCGCCTCTTCCGGTAGAATCTGATAAGAAAAACCATTCAGGTTTTATTTATTTGAAAGCGGACAGAAAAATGGTAAAAGTAATGCTGGATGATATCCTATACATTGAAAGTGCAAGAGATTATCTGAAGGTATTTACTCATAACAACTCAATTATAACACGTCAGACTTTATCGTCTGTAGAAGCTATGCTATCAGATAATGAGTTTATCCGTATACATAGATCATATATAGTTTCAATAAAAAAAATTGATTCGTTTACACATGAAACGGTGGAAATAGGTAAAAAAGAATTGCCGATTGGAAAATATTATCTCAACTCTTTTTTAAAATATCAGAAATAATTTACAAAACCAACACTAAATCTTACTGCAATGAAAAAACTTTTTTATCTCTTTGTGCTAATAAATAGTTTTGAAATATGCAATGCTCAACAGCTGGAACTTAAAGGTAGAGTGACAGATAGAGAATCATTTGAACCATTGCCAGGCGCTACCATAACAATCAAAAAATCGAATATTGCTGTTACATCACACAATGATGGTTATTTCACAATATCTAATCCACCTTCAGGCAAGTTAATTCTTGTAATCAATTATATTGGATATCAAACTTCAGAACTAACTGTAGATGCTGATGCTAACAGTAACAATTTAATTGATGTACGGCTGTCATCTTATTTTAAAACAAGCGATAACATTGTAATATCAGCTTCAAAGCGTCCCGAAAAAATTACTGATGCTCCGGCTTCCATCCATGTAATTGGTCAAAAAGAACTGCAACAGTTTTCCGGTTCAAATGTTGGCGAACTGGCAGCTTATGTGCAGGGTGTGGAGTTCGTTCGTATGGGCGTGGATAATGTATCTTTTAATGCAAGAGGCTTGAACAATGCTTTTAATGGTAAAGTTTTTCAAATGGTAGATGGCCGCAACAGCATGCAACCTCTTAGCGGTAGTTTAATGATGGGTAATAATATTTCTGTAAACAAAGAAGATATTGAAAAAGTGGAAATTCTTTTAGGACCACAAACAGCTCTATACGGTCCTAATGTGCATAATGCTCTATTTAATTATATTACCAAAGATCCAAGAAAATATGAAGGAACTACACTTTCTGTAAGTGCAGGTAATCAAAACCAGTTCAGCGCTCGTTTACGACAAGCCGAAAAGATTAATAATAAGTGGGCATACAAGCTTACCGGCGAGTATGCTGTAGGAAAAGATTTTGAATTTCATGATAGTATACTTAATGTTGGAGGAGGAGTATTTGGGCCTTTGGACACTGTTGCAGAACGTATAGATTTTAACTTTCGCAGGCTGCGCGGTGAAGGACATATTTATTATAATGTTTCACCCAGTGCCACCATTATCGTTTCAACAGGTGGAAGTAAAAGCAATACTATAAACACACACACTGGTGGTCACAACCAGTTTGTAGATCTGACAAATCATTTTGTACAGGCACGTTTTACTTCGCCCCGTTTTTACGCTACTGTTTACAATGCCTGGGCAGATATGGGAAATTCATATAATGTAGGTAATTATACCAGACAATTTTGGAACAGGACAAACAGCAGACTCTTCGACAAAAACGATCCCCGCTATCCAATGCAAGGACATATGTCAGCAGAAGAAGCTGATGTTTTTGCAAAAAATCGTACTCGTTTTAAAGAAACACCACAACGTTTCAATGCTGAAGTACAATACAATTACACATTTGAAAAGCAACAATTATTTGTAGTAGCAGGCTTAACTTACCAGGAAGATAAACCCCGTGGATATGGAATTAACCTTGTTGACAGCTTTCGAAGAATATATGTTACTCAATACGGAGCCGTACTGCAATTTGATAAATTACTGCCATGGGATTTGCGATTCATAGGGGCTGCACGTTTAGATAATCACAGCAATTTTGGAAATTTCGTATCACCTAAAGTTGGATTGGTTAAAGCAGTTGGACCAGGTAATTTAAGACTAACGTGGGGGCGGGCTTATTCTATGCCAAGCATTCTTTACCAATATGCCAGCACCGGCGGCTTTTTCTTTGGTAATGGTGAAGGGATAACTTATATACCTAATGGTGCAAATCCAGGCGAAGAATCTTCTTACAAGACTACCACACCATTGCTTCCGGAAAAGGTAAGCACTTGGGAGGTTGGTTATAAAGGAACCTTCTTTAATAAACTGAATGTTGATATCAGCTATTATAACGGCATAAGTGATAATTTTTTCACTCCGTCAATACAAGTGGGTGGCAGGGCTATATATGTGGGAAAATCCAGGGTTACTCATAAT
>JACDAZ010000434.1 GCA_013695175.1 Flavisolibacter sp.
ATAATAGGTGGTTTGGAGGGTTTACCCGCAATCCCTGGAATTTACAACAAGGTTCAAGTGGCTCTTCGGCTGGTTCAGCAGCAGTTACCGCTGCAGGTTTATTACCATTTGCTATAGGTACCGAAACATTAGGTTCTATAGTTTCTCCTTCTACCCGCACAGGCACAACCGGTTTAAGACCAACATTTGGTACTGTAAGCCGAAGTGGTGCTATGGTACTTTGCTGGAGTCTTGATAAAGCAGGTCCCATTTGCAGAAGTGCTGAAGATGCAGCAATTGTATATGCATTTATTAAAGGAACTGATGGTAAAGATGCCAGTGCTGTGGATCATGCGTTTAATTACAATCCAAAAGGAGATTTAAAAAAACTAAAAATAGCTTTTGCTGAAAATTATTTTAACCGGTTACCAAAAGATGCAAAAGAATGGCAGGTGTTAGATGTTTATCGTTCATTAGGAATCACACTTCAACCCGTACAATTTCCTGATTCAGCCATTTATCCTTTTAATATTGTTTCTGTGGTCTTAAATGCAGAATCGGCTGCCGCATTTGATGAACTTACACGTACGAATCGTGATGATTTGATAGAAAGACAGGATCGTGCTTTTTGGCCAAACTCTTTTCGTGCTGCACGATTTATTCCTGCAGTGGAATATATAAATGCTAACCGTTACCGTTATAACATGATGAAGGGACTGAATGATTTCATGAAAGATTATGATGTTGTTATTGTTCCTACATACATGGGCAGCCAATTAGCTATGACAAACCTTAGCGGACACCCTGCCCTTTGTATGCCAATGGGATTTAATTCAACGGGCTCACCCTTGAGTATAACACTTCTTGGAAATTTATATGATGAAGCTTCCATTTTACTGGCAGGTAAAGCCTACCAGGACGCTACCGATCATAATAAAAAACATCCTGAAAAATTTTTAAAATAATATACTTTATCATATGAGATTATGGCTTCTTGTTTTGTCGTTTATTTTTATTGCCTGCAGGGATACAGCAAAAGTAGACCTGATCATTTTTAATGCAACTATCTATACTGTTGATTCTACTTTCTCAAAAGCAGAAGCTATAGCTGTACGCGACGGAAAAATTGAAGATATAGGAAGCAGCCAGGAAATAACAGGTAAATACTATGCAGATACGAAAGTAAATGCAGAAGGAAAATTTATATACCCGGGTTTTATAGATGCACATGCACATTTTTATCGTTATGGACTTGGGCTTTCAACGGCAAACCTTGTGGAGACATCCAGTTGGGATGATATTACTTCTAAGTTAGAATCCTTTGCTTCTGATAATACAGAGGGATGGTTAATTGGAAGAGGATGGGATCAGAATAAGTGGGAAGAAAAGGAATTCCCATCAAAGGAAAAATTAGACCAGCTATTTCCCAATCGTCCGGTATTGCTTACACGTGTAGATGGACATGCTGCTATAGCTAATCAAAAGGCCCTGGATGAAGCAGGTATACGTGCAGGCATGCGTGTTACAGGAGGTGAAATAGAAGTTAAGAACGGTAAACTAACAGGCATTTTAGTAGACAATGCCATCCGACTGGTTTCCTCAAAAATACCGGCACCAACTATAACACAGGTAAAGAAATCATTAGATGCTGCGCAAAAAAATTGTTTTGCTGTTGGGTTAACAACGGTGGATGATTGCGGGATCAATTATAAAGAAATGTTGCTGATGGATAGTTTTCAAAAAAGCGGTGAATTGAAAATGCGGATTTATGCTATGTTAAGTGATGCCAAAGAGAACTATGATTTTCTTTTTGATAAAGGAAAAATCAAAACCGATCTAATGAATGTTAGGTCTTTTAAAGTATATGCAGACGGCGCTTTAGGATCACGTGGCGCCTGTTTACTTGAACCTTATAATGATAGATCAAACTGGAAGGGATTTCTTTTATCTGATGCTTCTCATTTTGATTCTGTTGCCAATATCTTGAATGCTAAAGATTTCCAGATGTGCACGCATGCTATTGGTGATTCGGGCAATCGTGTAATATTAAATATTTATGCAAAATACCTGCAGGGTACAAATGATAAACGCTGGCGTATTGAACATGCACAGGTTGTGAATGAAAATGATTTTGCTATTTTCGGCACATACAATATTATTCCTTCTGTTCAGCCTACTCATGCTACTTCTGATATGTATTGGGCAGGTGACAGGTTAGGAAAAGAACGTGAGAAAGGTGCATATGCTTTCAGATGGCTAACAGAACAAAACGGATGGATACCTTTGGGCACTGATTTTCCTGTTGAAGACATCTCTCCTTTTAAAACTTTTTTAGCTTCAGTATTCAGGCAAGATGCAAAAGGTTATCCTGCAAAAGGTTATCAAATGGAGAATGCTTTAAGCCGTGATCAAGCAATTAAAGGAATGACAATATGGGCTGCAAAAAGCAATTTTGAAGAGCACGAGAAAGGTTCTTTGGAAAAAGGCAAATTTGCTGATTTTATAATTCTTGACAGGGATCTTATGACTGTTAAAGCAGAAGAAGTTTTATCTACAACTGTTTTAGCAACTTATTTGGGTGGTGAACGGGTTTATGGCAAGTAGCTTGCAGTAT
>JACDAZ010000436.1 GCA_013695175.1 Flavisolibacter sp.
CCCATCAATAGTTGGCTTTAATGGTAAAAGTCTTAGATTGCTTAAATTAAATTCATAATTAGGGATGTTTTGTTTATTATGACCTGACTGAAACATGTTGAAATTGAGCCATTTTTCTTCATGAAAAAGTTGAGCAGAATTACTTCCTCCCATCGGATGGTATGTCATAAGATGATTCCCTTTATCTTCTTTCTTTATTCCTGAGGCCATTGCCTTAATTATTGCTTTATGTTCATCTGTTTCTATGTTCCGATCGCCTCCTAAAATCCAGATCACGGGCTTATTTTGGTATCTCCTTCCAATTATTTCTCCATATATAAAAGCATTTTCAGGAGTAAATATTTCAGGTCCCACGCCCCATTTTTTATTAAATTTATCACCCCAGGTCGGCAACATCCCAATGTATAAGCCAAGTTCTTCGGCTTTATTCACAATAAAATCTACATGTTCAAAGTAATCATTATTAATTTTAGTAGGATCATTATCAATTAAAGGCAGGTCGCCATAAGCATTGGGTGTGTTAAGTCCATCTAATTCAGCTAAAACCACAGCCTGTATAACATTAAATCCTTTTTTAGCCCTGTTTTGCAAATATTCTGTTGCTTCCTCACGGTTTAACCTGTGGAAAAGCTCCCATGCCGTGTCCCCTAAATAAAAGAAAGGGGTACCTTCTGCCTGCAGATATCTGTTGTTGCTGCTAATGGTTATTTTTTGCGCTAAGCAATCCTGTTTGCAGAAACACAAGCTGAGGAAAAATATTATAGTTGAAACTCTGAGCGTAGTCATTTAAAATTATTATTTCTTCTATAAATATAAGATTCTATCTACCACGCATCATGTGCCCAGAACGACCTTCAAAAAGCCTTAAAATTCAGATTAAAAAACGTTCTTTTACCTGGGGAGAAGGTATCATACAAATTTCTTTTTTTCCAAACCACTTATACCTGTTTTTTGCTATTATATTATAAACAGCATTTCTCATAAATGTTGGAATAATCCAAAAAGCCTGGCTCCATTTCCAATACCAGGGAAGTTTTTTAAGTACAGTCAATCCTGCATCAGAACTTTGGTAAACTTTGCCATTATCAATAAGTATAAATGAATTGAAACTTTCTGTAGGGAGGTTGTATTGCTTCAGTAATTTTTGTCCCGAATCAGATTGAAGGGCAGCAAATTTGAAAACCTTTTTCTTATCCTGTTTTATTACAAAATTTACCATACTGTTGCAGTAATTACATACACCATCAAATAGTATAACAGGTTGTTGCTGCATTTTTATCTTAGAAAATATTATGGGAAAAAAAAAGCATTAGTTTACTATGCTTTACAAACTATCAATTTTTTTAAACAAGATTATAAAATACCTTTTGTACATCTTCATCCTGTTCCAGTTTATCAACAAGTTTTAAAACATCCTCTGCATGATCTTCTGATAAAGAAACTGTAGTGGTTGGTATCCATTCTACTTCTGCACTAATAGGGGTAATACCTTTTTCTTCTAATACTTTTTGCAAAGAACCAAATTCTGTAAAAGAACATCTTGCAACTAAAATATTTTCACCTTCTTCACCTGTACTTTCTCCCAGTTCTTCCAAGCCAAAATCTATCAATTCAAATTCAAGTTCTTCTGTATTTAGTCCTTCGGGTTTTAATTTAAAAACCCCCATTTTTTTAAATTGAAAACTTACACTACCGCTGTTTCCCAGGCTACCATTTCCCTTATTAAAAATTGCTTTTACATTAGCAACTGTACGTACATGATTATCAGTTGCTGTTTCTACTAATATAGCAACACCATGAGGCCCGTATCCTTCATACAATATTTCCTCAAAATTTTCCATTTCCTTGCCCAGTGCTCTTTTAATGGCTGCCTCAACTCTATCCTTAGGCATATTAACAGCCTTGGCATTTTGCATACATCTGCGAAGGGCAGAATTGGTATTTGGATCAGGTCCTCCGGTTTTTACAGCAATGGCAATTTCTTTCCCTATACGGGTAAATTGTTTTGCCATTTTATCCCATCGGGCAAACATGGTGGCTTTACGTACTTCAAATATGCGACCCATAAAATGTAAAATGTAAATGAAAATTAATAATACATGATCGTGATGGTGAAATCCAATAACCTTTATCACATACTCACCATCAAATAGCAAATGGCTGCAAATTTAATGTATAGCTATAAAAAAAGCAGTTATCAAAATAATAACTGCTTTTAATGAATTTATAGAATCTATTTAACAGCCGGAGCTTTATTATTTTTTATGGCTTTCAGGTACCTGTTTAATTCCTCTTTTACTTTGGGGAACAAAAAGAATAAGCCAATCATATTTGGAAATACCATGGCAAATATCATTGCGTCTGAAAAGTCAATAACAGCACCCAGTGATGCAGATGCACCTATAACTACAAAAGCCAGGAATAAAACTTTATAACTTAAATCAGAAGTTTTACTTCGTCCAAAAAGAAATTTCCATGATTGCAAGCCATAATATGACCAGGAGATCATTGTAGAAAAAGCAAATAATACAATAGCTACTGTCAATACATAAGAGAAATGCGGTATTACATCATTATACGCAGCAGATGTAAGACCTACACCGGCAGCAGTACTGGTATCTGCTACATTTCCATATTCAAAATGAACTCCATTCATATTATATATAATGATAACAACAGCTGTCATAGTACAAATTACTACAGTGTCAATAAAGGGTTCTAGTAAAGAAACAAGGCCTTCCGATGCAGGATATCTTGTTCTTACAGCTGAGTGAGCAATTGCAGCTGAACCGGCACCGGCTTCATTTGAAAATACTGCTCTTTGAAAACCTCTTACTAAAACGCCTATAAATCCACCAACCGCCGCCGTAGGCGTAAATGCCTGGGAGAATATCTGACCAATGGCATCATCGATTAATGTAAAGTGTCCGAAAATGATAATAAGGGAAGCCAAAACATAAATTCCGGCCATAAAAGGCACTATCTTCTCTGTTACCTGGGCTATTCTTTTTATACCACCAATAATTACGATACCTACAAGAAATGCCAGAGCAAGTCCTATAATAAATCCTGCATTGCCACCTTCAAAACCTGTCATTCCAATTATTTGCGCTGCTGCCTGGTTTGATTGAAATGCATTGCCACCACCAAAAGAGCCTCCAATACAAAAAATCGCAAATAAAACACCCAATACTTTACCAACGCCAGCCATATTACGTTCTGCAAATCCTCTTCTTAAATAATACATGGGTCCACCATATACTGTTCCTTTTGAATCTATATCTCTATATTTTACACCAAGTGTACATTCAACAAATTTTGTTGACATTCCTAAAAGACCGCAGATGATCATCCAAAAAGTAGCACCGGGACCACCTAAAGCAATGGCAATGGCAACACCTGCTATATTTCCAAGTCCTACAGTTCCGGAAACAGCGGTAGCCAAAGCCTGGAAGTGATTTACTTCTCCATGATGTCCTTCATCTTTAATGGTTCCCAGTAAATCACCTTCTGTATCTGCCGGCATATCTTCAGGTGGTTTTATATGTGGGGCATCTTTATCAAGGTAGTCGTATTTTCCACGAACTACTCTTACCGCTAAACCAAATCTTCTAATGTTTACAAATGTGAAATAGATTGTAAAAAATAATGCACCGCTAATTAATAATATCACAACAAAAGGAATAGCAAAACCACCTATTGTTATCGGGAAGAAAATAATTCCACCCCACCAGTCGGCTATAGGTTTAAACCAATCATTGATTCTTTCATCCATTCCCTTTTTTGTTTCATCCTGTGCTATTGAAAAAAAGGGAAGCAGTAACAAAAACAGTAAACTAAAAAGACTAAGAAAGGAATTCTTTTTTATAAAAAGGATTCGCGATTTTGAGGTTTGTTTCAATAAATAAGGAGCTGTTGGTTTTGAATTAAAACTCATAAGAGGTGATTGAGATTAAATTTAAGCTCGTAAAATAATTAATAATTGGTAAAGGCAACGGTTTTATGTTGGAACAACTTTAATATTGAAATTCAAAACCCAAGGCTTTACTTTTTGTTGTTGAAAATTGTCATATTTTCCCGCACATTTTAAAATACAATGAAAAGGCTCCCGCTTTATTGGAAAATCATAATTGGAATGATTGCAGGAATTGTGTTTGCAATCCTGATGTTGCAGGTAAATAATGGTGTTCAATTTATTGTTAATTGGATAAAACCTTTTGGGACCATTTTTATAAACCTATTAAAACTTATTGCAGTACCTCTCATTTTAGCTTCATTAATCAAAGGAATTTCAGATCTCAAAGACATTTCCAAATTGTCTAAAATGGGTTTCCGTACTATTGGGTTTTATTTATTTACTACGGTATTTGCTGTTTCATTGGGGTTGTTAATAGCCAATTTTATAAAACCCGGTAATGCTGTAAGTGAAGATACCCGAACTGAGATGCTTGCCACTTATGGGCAGGATGTAGAAAAACAAAAAGAGCAGGCCCAGCAACAAAAGCAAACAGGTCCTTTGAAGTTTGTAGAAGATATTGTTCCTGATAACATTTTTAACGCAGCTACTTCCAATTCCAGAATGCTGCAGGTTATATTTTTTGCTTTATTCCTTGGCATATCCATGATTTTACTGCCTGAAAAAAACACCAAACCTTTTAAAGATTTCTTTGACAGTACTAACGATATCATTTTAAAAATGATAGACATCATTATGATGGCAGCCCCTTTTGGAGTGTTTGCTCTTATAGCCGCACTTGTAGCTGAATCGCCCAGTGTAGAATTATTTAAAGCATTGGGTATTTATGCTTTAACTGTGGTTCTGGGATTAAGTATCTTATTATTTATATTCTATCCTTTACTTGTTTATTTGTTTACGGGCCGAAATCCAATAAAGTTTTTAAAACAAATTTCAGCCGCCCAGCTACTTGCTTTTTCTACCAGTTCCAGTGCAGCAACACTGCCTGTAACTATGGAAGTTGCTGAAAAAAATGTAGGCGTTGATAATGAAGTGACTAGTTTTGTATTACCCATAGGTGCCACTATAAATATGGATGGTACCAGTTTATACCAGGCTGTGGCTGCAATTTTTATTGCGCAGGCTTTTGGAATGGATCTTACCCTTGGCGCACAATTAGGTATTATACTTACTGCTACCTTAGCATCAATAGGATCTGCTGCCGTTCCGGGGGCAGGCATGGTTATGCTAATTATTGTATTAACACAAGCAGGAATTCCGGAAGCTGGTTTGGCTCTTATATTTGCGGTTGACAGACCATTGGATATGCTTCGCACCGCAGCTAATGTTACCAGCGATTGCAGCATAGCCACTATTATTGCAAAAAGTTTAGGAAAACTTGAAGCCAGGTAAATTTAATATGAAATCAATTATTGAATGGAGACTTTATTGAGTATTACGTTGATTGAAAGCGGAGGGTTTATCCATAGATTTATTGAATGGATTATTCAAAATGGTGGTTTATATCTATTAATTTTTATTGTTTTTGCTGAAACAGGCTTGTTTGTTGGATTTTTTCTGCCTGGTGATTCTTTGCTTTTTGCGGCCGGAATTTATTTAGATGATCTTGCCAAAGAATTTTTTGATCAGCATTATGTTTTTGTTCTACTCCTTGTTATAATAGCCTCCGTTTTAGGAAATATTGTCGGTTATTGGTTTGGTCGGCAAACCGGTCCTTTATTATTTGAACGAAAGGAAACCTGGTTATTTAAAAGAAAATATCTTTTAAGAGCAAAAGGTTTTTATGATGAATATGGAAAAGCTACTATTTTCCTCGCTAAGTTTTTACCTATCATCCGAACCTTTGCACCTATAGTTGCTGGTGTGGTTCGTATGGATAGAGCTACGTTTTTATTATATAATGTTTTAGGAAGTTTAGCCTGGGTGATTAGTATGATGCTGGGAGGTTATTTTTTACAAACATGGGTGGAGAAGCAATTCGATTTTAGTTTAAAAGATCATATTGAAGCAATAACAATTGTTATTATTACCATAACCACTATTCCGGTAATGTATAAATTGTTTTTTGCAAAAAAGAAAGTAATTCCTACTGATTCAGATACCAACGAATAACTGCAATGCCTACTGATAAAAAGTCTGCAATTCCCACTGCTAAATCGGGTATATTCAGTATTGCCGTTTTAGTAGCCGCACTTGGTTATTTTGTTGATATATATGACCTGCTTTTATTCAGCATTATAAGAATTCCCAGTCTTCAATCCTTAGGTTTATCTAAAGAACAAATAACATCAGATGGTGAAAGCATCATTATGTGGCAAATGAGCGGATTGCTTATTGGTGGTATTATTTGGGGAGTGATGGGTGATAAAAGAGGCAGGTTGAGTGTACTCTTTGGTTCCATTGTAATTTACTCTTTAGCCAACATTGCAAATGGATTTGTTGAAACAGTGGACCAATATAAATGGATTCGGTTCATTGCAGGTTTAGGACTTGCCGGTGAACTGGGTGCCGGGATTACTTTGGTATCTGAATTAACTCCAAAAGAAAAAAGGGGAGTGGCTACTTCTATGGTTGCAGGCATTGGTCTTACAGGTGCTGTAGTGGCTTTTATAATGAAAGAAAATTTTCACTGGCGTACCTGCTATTTTATTGGTGGTGGAATGGGTTTATTGCTGTTGATTCTTCGCATATCAGTTTTTGAATCAGGAATGTTTCATGATGTAAAAAAAATGAATGTTCAAAGGGGTAATTTTTTAATGCTCTTTAATAATAAAGAAAGATTTAAAAGATATGCTCTCGGAATATTGATTGGACTGCCTACATGGTTTGTTATAGGAGTGCTTGTAACTTTTTCAGGTGAATTTGGTGAACAGATGCGTATAACTGAAAAAATAGATCCCGGCAGGGCAATTATGTATGCATATGCTGCTATTTCTGTGGGTGATATTTTAATAGGCTTAATAAGCCAATGGTTTCGAAGCAGGAAAAAAGCTTTATTTCTTTTTTACGGCATAACTGCTGTTTTCATGACATTATTTTTTACAGTGCAATGGGATGGCTCAGCTTCAGGAATGTATTGGATATGTGCAGGACTTGGATTTGGTACAGGGTTTTGGGCCATTTTTGTAACAATGGCTGCTGAGCAATTCGGCACTAATTTAAGAGCTACAGCAGCAACTACTATCCCCAATATGGTGCGAGGTATGCTTAGCATCTTCATTTTACCATTATTTCAATTTACCCGAGGTTTTACTGATTACTATACAGGAGGCTGGATTACCGGTATTATTATAATGGTAATAACTGTAGTGGCAGCTATTTATACAAAAGAAACTTTTGGAAAAGATTTAAATTATGTTGAAGGTGATCCTGTTGTGCCATCGCCTTAACTTCTTTTATAAAAATTCATGTTACCAGTTATGAAGTTTTTAATAATCAGATTTTCTTCAATTGGTGATATAGTTTTAACCACCCCTGTTATAAGATGTTTAAAAACACAGTTACCGGGTTTGGAACTTCATTTTTTAGTGAAACCCCAATTTAAAACTGTAGTAGTTAATAATCCCTATATTGATAAAATACATGTACTGCAGGAAGACTGGAAGAAAATGATTTCTGAACTACAGGAGGAAAAATTTGATTATATCATTGACCTGCATCATAATCTTCGGACATTAAGAGTAAAAAAAGATTTAAAAATTCCATCTTTTTCTTTCAATAAATTAAACATTGAAAAATTTATTTTTGTAAAGCTGAAGTGGAACGTAATGCCAAAAGTTCATATAGTTGACAGGTATCTTCAGACTGTAAAACCATTTGGAATTAGAAATGACGGAAAAGGTTTAGATTATTTTATTTCTCCGGAGGAAGAAGTTCCTATTCATGATATTCCAACATCTCATCAGGCTGGTTTTATAGGAATTGTAATCGGTGCTTCATTTACAACTAAGAAATTACCTGTATATAAATTACAGGAACTGTGTTTAAAAATTAATCATCCTATAATATTACTGGGCGGGCCGGGTTATGTAGCAGAAGGAGAAGCTATTAAAACT
>JACDAZ010000451.1 GCA_013695175.1 Flavisolibacter sp.
GTTAAAGTGTCTGTTATAAAATCCCGGGTCTTACCCTGTGATTTATAATTTTTACCATCATTAGATGTGAAAACTTCTACATAAGCGGGCAGGTAAACCCAACTTCCATTTTGATCGAGCGTGTGCATTTTTACCTGAGATATTTTCTCCTGCTTTCCCAGGTCTATTACAGCTTCTATATCATCACCAACCCATCCAAGCCAGTCTGGGTGGCTTAAACCTTTGTTTGACCAAATACCATTTACTAACCCAAATGCACCGCCTTGCCCTGGGTATTGTTGGGTAGGAGCTTTTTTTATTGCAATTTTTTTACCTGTTGCCTTATTAAAAGAAAATGAAACAGGTATGCTATTTACAAGGCTTTCATTACGGTAATATGATATCAATAAATCGCTTGTTTTATTTAATATTAAGGATGTTGCATATTTTATTGGCTGCCCATTATTTATCTGGTATTGTAGTGTGCCTGCCTTATCACGAGGTTCCATTTTTAGAGAAACTGCCTGATTATTTGTTGTTGGTAAAAAAGAAAGTTTTACATCATAATACGCCTTACTGTAATTAGCGCCCCATTGATCATATCTTTTAAACTGAGTTTGTAATTTCTTTTCAAACTGGATCCAGTTCTTTTTGCTTTTATCAGTCCATAAAACTTCACTCAATGCACTCATACGCGGAAAGATCATATACTCAACTTTGGAAGGATATTTCATGTATTCAGTCCATACATTAGCCTGCGCACCTAAAACATATTTTGCTTTATCTTTTGTAAGTTCTGCCGGTACAGGTTCGTATTGATAAACAGCTTCTAATGAATTAAAACCACCTATCACTACACTATCTTCTGTTCTTGTTTGTGCATGATCAAAATAAACAGGTTTCTGCGGTGTCATTATAACAAAGTGGTTTTCTTTTGCAGCGGCAATGCCACCTTTTTCACCCCGCCAGCTCATTACTATGGCATTGGGTGCCAGTCCTCCTTCCAATATTTCATCCCACCCAATTAAAATCCTTCCTTTGCTGTTTAAATATTTTTCAATTCTTTGTATAAAATAACTCTGAAGTTGGTGTTCATCTTTTAATCCTTCTTTTTTAATTTTTGCCTGGCAATCCGGACATTTTTTCCAATGGGCTTTGGGCGCTTCATCACCCCCAACATGTATGTATTGAGATGGGAAAAGAGCAAGCACTTCATCTAAAACATCTTCAAGAAACAAGAAAGTACTGTCCTTGCCTGCACAATAGATATCTTCAAATATGCCCCATGTTTCCTGCACTTTCTTTCCTGTCATTTTTTTACTTGCTTCAGAAGGGTGACTTGGTATTTTTGTTTCTTTTTCCGGAAAGCAACTTAGCCAGGGATAAGCTGCAATGGCTGCAGATGAATGTCCGGGCATTTCAATTTCTGGGACAACAGTAACATGCCTGTCAGAAGCATATTGTACAATCTCCTTTACTTCTTCCTGGGTATAGTGACCACAATATTTTTCATTGTCATTTTTTGTTCCGGGATATCTGCCTATAATAGTTCCATTTCTGCATGATGCAATATCAACAAGAGCAGGATATTTTTTTATTTCAATTCTCCATCCCTGGTCTTCTGTAAGATGCCAATGGAAATAATTCATTTTATGCATTGCCAGGTAATCGATATATTTTTTTATAAATGAAACTGGAAAAAAATGCCGCGAAACATCTAAATGCATGCCCCTGTACCCGAATCGTGGACTATCATTTATAGAAACTAACGGTAACCCAATCGATAAATTTTTATTGTTCTTATTAGTTTGGACTGGTAAAAGCTGAAGTAAGGATTGCATACCATAGAAAGTGCCGGCGTGAGTGTCACCTTCTATAGTTACACCATCATTGGTAACTTGTAAGTGGTATGCGTCTTTTTCCGGTGCCTGAATAAATTTTTTTGTTATTAATCGTATATAATTTTTTCCTTCTTTGCGATCAATGTCTAACGTAAAACCATAATAGGATTGCAGATATTCATTTAGTAAAACTGCTGTTTTTCTATCCATATCATCATTAGCTACAATTACTGTATTTTTTGACAGCGTAAAATTTCCATTTTCTTTTTTTAATGAAACCGGCTGTGGAATTATATGAATTTCATCAACAGCTTTTAAATGTACTGTAGAGGATTGTTGAGCACTGGCAGAGAATGAAATGAATAGGAACAGGCTACATAATTGCTTCATCTGATACAGCTTTAATGCAATTTAGTAATACCTTAATGATATGTTGTTATGATCAGGATAAAAATAAGATGGAACAACAACTTATGGTTTTCCAAATCCAATTAAAAAAAGTTTGATTCAATTTTAATAAACGCTGTTTTGCCTTCTGTTTTACTGATGTCAATCATATAACCGACACGGATTTGAATGTTAAAACATCAACATTTATTAATGGTTTTAGATTTGAAAAGTAGAAACACTCCGAAATAATTTCCAAGAAAATATTAACTCACCTTCGGTCTCCGTAAAACAATTATTTCGTAGCAAGTTGTATCGGTGAGTGACACGACGTGATAGGAAATAGCTTAAAAAGTGGGAAATGGATTTGTTTCTCTTTTTGTCCTGGGCAATTTCCCACTTGTTATTTAATGAATTGCTAATCAACATTCATTATAAAAATGTTTAAAATGTTGAAAGGGCAAAAACTTTCTCTTATTTTCGAGTTGAACTAACATCGCCTATATAGGCGATGAGTTTTTTAGAATTTGTATCTTATAGTATCATTTTAAAAACTATAAG
>JACDAZ010000455.1 GCA_013695175.1 Flavisolibacter sp.
AGAGTAGTGACGCCGCACATTGCCAAGGAAAGTATGTATCTCACCAGCGGCCATCTTCCTTATTACGCTGACAGTATGTACCCGCCAATGGAAATGGATGGAGAGAAGTACTACCTGAAAGCAATGAACTGTCCGCACCACCATAAAATTTTTGCTGCTGAACCTAAGAGCTATCGCGATCTTCCATACCGCATAGCAGAATATGGAACAGTATATCGCTATGAACAAAGTGGTGAATTATTTGGATTGATGCGTGTACGTTGCCTGCACATGAACGATGCGCATATTTACTGCACCAAAGAACAATTTAATGATGAATTCAGGGCGGTGAATGATATGTACCTGAAATACTTTAAAATTTTTGGTATTGACAAATACGTCATGAGGTTATCGCTTCACTCACCGGATAAGCTTGGAATTAAATATGTAAACGAACCTGAGTTGTGGCTGGAAACAGAAGCCATGGTGCGTAATGTTTTAAAAGAATCCAACATACCATATGTAGAAGTTCAGGATGAAGCCGCTTTTTACGGACCTAAAATAGATGTTCAGATTTATAGTGTAATTGGCAGGGAATTTACTCTGGCAACAAACCAGGTAGATTTTTCGCAGGGAAGAAGTTTTAAGCTACAGTACAATACAAGTGATAACAAAACAGATACTCCTTTAATTATTCACAGGGCACCACTGGGTACCCATGAACGTTTTATTGGATTTTTACTGGAACACTATGCAGGTAAATTTCCGGTATGGCTGGCTCCCTTACAGGTTAAAATATTACCTATTTCAGATAAATTTATGGAGTATGCAAAATCAGTTCTCCATCAACTGAAAAAAGCTGATATTCGTGCCGAAATAGACGAGAGGAGTGAAAAGGTTGGAAAGAAGATTCGGGATACTGAATTGTTAAGAGTGCCTTATATGCTGGTGATTGGTGAAAAAGAGATGAATGAAAATAAAGTGGCAGTAAGAAGACAAGGAAAAGGTGATTTGGGAACCAAAAATATTTCTGAATTTATTAGTGAAGTAACAGAGGAAATAAAAGAAAGAAGAGAAGAGTAATTGAATTTATCTGGATAAAATATACCAGATTTGAATATTATTCAAGTTAACTTTAATAGAACCAGTTTAAAAAATTTGATTTTCGACAGGAATTAAAAAATAAAAACAAGTAAAGCCACATTACTGCCGGCTGTCGACTGCAGACTGTGGATCAACAATTATGGCATTACCAAACAGAGGAGGTAACCGCGGCGGTTTCAGAGGCAGGTTTCCGGTACGCAAAGAAGCGGAACATCGCATCAACCATCACATCAGGGTTCCTCAAGTAAGGTTAGTAGGTGACAATGTAACAATAGGTGTTTATCCTACTCAGGAAGCTCAGAAAATTGCACAGGATCAGGGGCTTGACCTCGTTGAAATTTCTCCCCAGGCAGATCCGCCTGTTTGCAAGGTAATTGACTACAACAAATTCCTTTACGATAAGAAGAAGAAAGAAAAGGAAATGAAGGCCAAAGCGAAGACTACAGAAATGAAGGAGATTCGTTTTACGCCCAATACAGATGATCATGATTTTGATTTTAAATCAAAACATGCAGAGAACTTTTTAAAAGACGGTAATAAAGTAAAAGCTTATGTTCAATTTAAAGGTCGTGCTATACAATTTAAAGACAGGGGAGAGCTCTTGCTTTTAAAATTTGCAGAACGCCTTGCTGATTGTGGATCACTGGAAAGTATGCCAAAGCTGGAAGGAAAAAGAATGCTGGCCATCTTTACACCTAAGACAGGTAAAAAACCAAAAGAACCCAAGCCACAACCTCAATAAAGTAAAATAAAAAGCGGTCATGAAGGACTGCTTTTTGTTTTTAATTAATAGCGAGTTATTCCAATTCCTGCAACCATTTTATGGCTTCGGTTTGCGCAGCTTCAACCACTTCTTTTCCTGCTCTGTAACACATTTTCCATTTTGCTGATTTTCTTTCATATTCTTTTTTTGTAAACATGCCATTGGATACTTCTGCATCAAAATCAACTGTTTTAGAAACTACAAGAAAATTCTGTAGTCTTTGCTTAACTATTTCTGAAGGATCGGACGGATACAACTTTTCATTTTTTCCCTTATCAACTGCATTATCAATTTTGTTATTGATCATTTTGCCAAACTTAGGTACGCCTAATTTGGTTTTTTCATCCGGATTTAATTTTGCATGCCTGTACTTTTTATAATCAGCTTTAAATTCTTCTGAAGCAGTGTATTCTTTGGCAAGTTGTATTAATTGTTTAATCCCTTTTACCCTCAATTCAACCGGTAAATTTTTTGTTTTTTAAAACTACATCTCCATCAGCCTGTAAAACAGCACTTGTAATAGATTGAAGTAAATACTCCTTAGCTTTTTCTTTGGTGATCTCTATTTCTTCATAGAAATCAACAAATGTGGCAGACAATAAAATTAATGAACCAACAAAACATAATATTTTTTTCATACAATGATTTTAATCAGTAAAAGCAGTTATACATTGCTTATTGCTGAATAAAATTGCAGATTGCTTTTTTATTTAAATACAAGAAAAGGATCAACTGCAAAAAACTTTGTTTGAATTGATCCTTTTAGATATTTGTTTATATGTGAATTACAGTTTCACAAATTCAACTCTCCTGTTATTGGCTTTTCCTTCTGAAGTAGTGTTTTTATCTACTGGTTCTGACTCACCTTTACCATCTGTTTCAAGATTGTCCTCGCTTATTCCAAATTCTTTTACTAAAACTGATTTTACTGCTGCACCACATTTTTTAATAAGAAAAACCGCAGCTTCTGCTGCGGTTTAAAAATTAGCTACCACATTTTTGTCCTTTTATAAACCAGCCACTTCTGAAGACTCCAGCTTGTCCCGGAACTTTTAATATCTGATGCCTGATCACTAACCGCTCATGTGTATCTCTATTCTCTAAAACGATTGTACCCTGATGAATAAAAACTGTGCCCTGTGCAGGACCCGGAGCAGGGCCTGTACCTGCAGCATTTAAAACCGGATCTTTAATACTGAACATTTCTGCTCCGGCAACAACATCAAATTTTACAGAAGTCATACCAACTC
>JACDAZ010000467.1 GCA_013695175.1 Flavisolibacter sp.
TTGCAAAAGTTGCCATTCCTAATAAGGGAACAGGCAATGCAATTAATCCTCCGGCCCCGGAAGATCTGCAAATACCACCAAAACAACTTCTCGATGAAAAAGCAGAAACTTATTTAAGAGAAGCAGGAAATATAGAAGATATGCCTGATGAAAAAGATTGGAAAGAAGCCAATCAAATCATTGAAGAATCTAATGAAAATAGTTAGCTTAAATCTACTGCTGCGTTGCAGCCCATGCGTTCATTTTTCTTTCCAGCAATTCCAGTGGCATAGGACCGTCTTTTAGAATTTCATGATGAAAGGCTGCCAGGTTAAACTTAGTTCCTAATTGAATACTGTATTTTTCTCTTAGTCTTTGAATATGCATGGATCCTGTTTTATAAGCAAGAGCCTGCCCGGGAATCACCATATATCTTTCTATTTCGGGTACAGCGGTAGTTTCAGGAATAGCACTGTTATCCATCATATATTTAATAGCCTGTTCCCTTGTCCATCCTTTACTATGCAAACCCGGATCAACAACCAATCTTATGGCCCGGTGAATTTCATCACCCAAAGCATTCATATACTGGTAGGGATCTGTATATATTCCCAATTCTTTACCCAGACTTTCAGTATACAAACCCCAGCCTTCGCTGTATGCTGTAAAACCACTGTAACGCCTAAACGAAGGCAAGGCTTCATTTTCACGTTGTAACATTACCTGGTAATGATGCCCGGGAATGGCTTCATGTATAAACAAGCTTTCCCTTACTTTCATTTTTGTAGGATCCAGTATAGGCAAGTAAAAAATACCTGGACGGCTGCCATCAGCAAGACCTGCATTGTATTGAGCCGCTGCGGATGCAGCACGAAATTCTTCTGTTTGTCGAACCTCGAAACCTGTTTTTGGAGTTTGTAAAAACATTTTTTGAAGGTTGGGAGCAATACGCTCTTCAATGGCACGATATGCATTTAATACTTCTTCAGCAGTTTTATATGGAAAGAATTTAGGATCGGTTCGCATATGTGTGAAAAACTCAGACAATGTGCCTGTAAAATCAACACTGTTTTTTACATTTTCCATTTCGGCTTGTATTCGTTTTACTTCTGCCAATCCTGTATTATAAATTTCATCAGGACTTTGATCAGTTGTAGTATGCAGTTTGGTTAAATACAGATACCATTCACTGCCACCCGGTAAAGCTCCAATACCACTTGATGATCGTGATGCGGGCAAATATTCGTTCCTTAAAAAATCAGCCAGTCTTCTGTATGATGGAACAATTTCATTATTAATTAAATGAACAAATGAATTTGTGAATCTTGTTTTTTCATCTGTTGTAAATGTTGCAGGATATAAATTTACCGGTCCATAAAACACACTTTGATTAACATCACTTATAATAAAGCGTTCCATTTGCGGAATCATTTTTTCTACAACCGCCCGGGGCAGTACCCATCTTTCTGCTATTCCTTTTCTAAAATAAGTTATAGCACTATCAACCCACACCGGAAAAGCACCTGCACGTTGAATCCAGTTTTCATAATCCTGGGTATTTTTAAAAGGTTGCACTACCGTGCCACTCCCATATTGTGCTAATTGCAAGGGTGTTCCGGTAAATTGTGTAAAGGGAGACCTGTTGTCTTTATGCTGTAAGCCCTGCAGTGAAACTCCTAATCGCCACTGCAGAATATCATAACTGAGCTTATCATTCTCATTTAAATTTTCTCTGTTGAATGCTCCTAACCTGCTTTGATAAGTTCTATAAAAATTAGCTAATTCTGCACGGTATGAATCAGTAAACTCTATAGGTAAAACATGATTATACCTTGTATCGCCGATACTGGTAGCATTAAAAGGATTGAATTTTAGCGACTCATTATGATACTGCTCCAACAGAGTATTAAATGCTGGATTAGGAGCAGTATGGGTTTGAATTCTTGTTGGAGGTGTACAAGAAATAACCAGGCAGGTAAATAATGTGATAACTATTTTCATGTAATTCATCTTTTGCTACGTGTAATTTAAGTAAAAGCCATAATAGTTAGTTCAAACATATTTGCAGGTGAAAAGTAATAAAATGGGTAAATAGTAAGACATCATTAACGAGGCATAGCAAACCAAGGGTAATTGCTACTTAAACTTGATACAAACCAAGTTTATAAAATTACACAAAATGTATTACGCAAAATGTGTAACGCATTTTGTGTAATTACTTTATGTCTAATATAGTCAACCCCTTTCCCGTAAACTAAAAAATGCAAGGTTCATCTTTAGCGGCAGTAGTAAACATTTCCTCACAGAAATGTTCATGAACAAAAACAGACCTTTCTTTGGAAGCACACAGTTAATGGAACTTACTGCAATTGACAATAAAGAATATCTTGCTTTTATTGAAAACCATTCCAATAACAACAAAAGGAAAGATTCCGTGGAAGCACTTGAATTTATCAGCGATTGGACTCGTTTGCACACTTATTATACACAGGTGGTTTGTAATAAAACGTTTGCAACAGGTTTGAAAACTATTGAGATTGCTGATATAAAAAACATTTGTACAACCCTTTTAAAAGAACAGGAAACTATTTTCTTTCAATATAGAAATTTGTTAACAGCAGCCCAGTGGCAATTACTGACTGCGGTTGCCAAAGAAGAAAAACTGTATAAGCCCGGTGCAAGAGATTTATAAGTACTTAAGGGTTAGGAACGCCATCCAACGTTCAAAGAAGTTTAGATTCCTTACTTACCAAACAAATGATTTACCGTGAGGAAACAGCATAAGTAAGGTATTATACGGTATAATGTTTTTCTTGCAAGGTAGTTGCAAACGCTTTGATTGTTAATATAGGATGTAACTACAGCAAAAGTGAAGTTTGTTTGACCCACAGGCAGGCAAAACAACACCCTTATACAAACAGTTGGCATGCTACACCTGGTTAAAGAACTTAGCTATAGCAAAAGCCGAAAGCATCATTTCTATATAAAAAGACCCCATAATACGAAACCAACACCAGATGGGTTGCCTTAGAAATATATTTTTTTGTATTAAACTAGAACTACCTTTCAGTAGCTTTTGTTCCCTTTTTAAACTCATTAAGATTATATCCTGATGAGGAACCGTAGTTCCTTCACTTTTAAAATTACGGTTATGAACAAACGTTACCTTCCAACTTTCTTTTTATCATTTTTATTTATTGGTATTCTATCCTTTAATGCAAATGCAAAAATTTATCCTTTTCACAATCAATTCAGTGGCAGCCAGGAGGTGCCACCCAACGCTTCAGCTGCAGCGGGTACTATTGTAGGAACTTATAATGATGTTACAAATACAATCACATACACCATTATTTTTTCAGGGTTATCAGCGCCTGTAACAGCAGCACACTTTCATTCACCTGCGCCGAATGGTGTAAATGCCGGAGTAGTTTTTGCACACACGGGCTTTCCCACTGGTGTCATGTCCGGTACTTATTCAGGATCACATGTACTTACCGATGTGCAGGAAATGCAGCTTCTCAGTGGTTTGTGGTATTCTAATATTCATACATCAGCATTCCCTGGTGGCGAGATAAGAGCTCAAATAACATTTGCCGATCCAGCAACTGTATCTCCATTCATAAATGTTTATAGTGGCAACCAGGAAGTGCCGCCAAATAATTCAACAGCCACAGGTGTAATAATTGGTTCTTACAATCATACAACAAATACTATTTCTTATACCATCATATTTTCAGGATTATCAGCTCCTACAACAGCAGCACATCTTCATGCTCCTGCCCCTCCGGGTGTTAATGTAGGAGTAGTTTTTGGACATCCCGGTTTTCCGGTTGGCGTAACAGCAGGTACCGCTTCAGGATCTCATGTACTTACAGATGTGCAGGAGATGCAATTACTCAGTGGATTGTGGTATTCAAACATACATACGTCATTATTTCCAGGAGGCGAATTAAGAACTCAAATTATAATTGGGAATCCTGCAACCACATCTCCATTTATAAATACTTACAGTGGAATGCAGGAAGTGCCACCGAATGGTTCAACAGCAACAGGTACTATTGTTGGCACATACAATCATACAACAAACGCTCTTTACTATTCTATTATTTTTGATGGATTATCAGCTCCAACTACAGCTGCCCACTTTCATGGACCTGCAGCACCTGGTACGAATGCCCCTGTTACTATTGCACATCATGGATTTCCTGTTGGCGTTACTTCAGGTTTTTATTCCAATGTTCATATATTAACCGAGGCGCAGGAAGCCCAGCTTATAAATGGATTATGGTATTCTAATATTCATACACAAATGTTCCCGGGTGGAGAAATAAGAGCACAGATTTTATTATCAGATATTATTCCTCCTGTTATTTCAGGTCTTTCAGTTTCAGCAACTGAACTTTGGCCGCCAAATAATAAAATGCGCAATGTAACTGTTAGTTATTCAAGTACTGATAATTTTCCCGGAGCTGTAACTTGTAATTTATCCGTATCCAGCAATGAACCTGTTACATCAAAAACAGATAAGTCATCACCTGACTGGGTTGTTGTGAATAACAACATGGTACAATTAAGAGCAGAAAGAGCCGGAAGCGGCAGTGGCAGAATTTATACTATAACGGTTACATGCACAGACCTTCAAGGCAATAGTAGTAGCTCGTCAACAACCGTGGAAGTAAAACATGATCAATCAGGAAAGGTGAGAGGTCAACCTGCATTAAATGATTTGAATGAAAATTCCCGATTAGGTATTGCAGTATATCCAAACCCTGCACGTCATTCATTTACCATACAAATACAGGATAATGATTTAAATGGAAAAACAGATTTAAGATTATTTGATATTGCTGGTAAATTAATTGAGAGCAGGAATAATATATCTTCTAATCAAAACTTACAAATTGGAAATAATCTTAAAGCAGGAGTTTATATTCTTGAATTAAGACAAGCATCACAGGTAAAACAATTCAGGTTAGTAAAAAGTGAATGATAAGGATTTCACATAAAAAAAGCGCATGCAGTTTTTGCATGCGCTTTTTAGTAATACTATATTTTATTGTGCTATAACTTTAATTAAAGTTCCCTGGCTTAAACGTTCTGTCAAAGTCATTCCATTTAAAATAGCCAGCTCCTGTAACTTGTTTTGTGGCGTGTTATAACCACGAAGTGCCTGTTCCAGCGTTGTTGCCTGGTTAACTGTTCTGATACGAACACGATCAGGTTTCTTATTAATTTTTGCCTGGTCAGTTAATTCTCTGAATGCCTGCATAGTTCCTAAAAAGGTTCTTTCATAAGAAGCAAAATCTGCAGGACCTGCCACACCAATCATATGATAAATTAATTGAGAGCAGGAATAATATATCTTCTAATCAAAACTTACAAATTGGAAATAATCTTAAA
>JACDAZ010000480.1 GCA_013695175.1 Flavisolibacter sp.
GTAATAGATACTACCGGTGCTGCCTTTATACTGAACCGTTATAATACTACTCCGTCTTCACGCCATTTGCCTTTTTTCAGAACCATGCGTTATCCACAGTATTCCATCATAAATAACAGGTTGTGGATTGATGCTGTAATGATTCGTGATTATCATGGAGGTCCGGGGTTTTATGATTCTACAGCCTTTGTATCCAGTAACAAAAACGGACAACATCCAAATGTATGGACTGGAGGAGCTGCCAATGTTCTTGATAAAAATGATATTGCCGACATGTTTGTTCATGTAAGAAGAGCAGGACCAACAAAGTATGATTCCTTATGGTTTTTAGGAGGCATTTCCTTACAGGGAACTTCCGGTAACCGTTACTTTGATTTTGAACTTTACCAGACTGATATTTTTTATAGCAGAACCACCGGTAAATTTTCAGGATATGGTCCTGATGAAGGACATACATCATGGCAGTTTGATGCATCAGGAAATATTATTGCTCCTGGTGATGTTATTTTTTCAGCAGAATACAGCAGCCAGTCATTGTCGGCATTGGAAGCACGTATCTGGGTGCATAAAGATGCACTTAATTTAACACCTGCTTCTTTTATCTGGACAGGATCCTTCGATGGTGCATCAAATGGATCTACATATGGGTATGCCGGTATTCGTCCTATAACTGTTGGTGATTTTTATACCGGAATGCAATCGTCAAATAATACCTGGGCTGGTCCTTATGGCTGGATCAGGTCTGATAATACGGTTCAAACACTTTATGGAGCAGCTAATTTTATGGAGTTTTCGGTAAATATGACAAAACTGGGATTAGATCCAATTACTTTATTGGGCGGCAGTGCCTGCGGTTTGCCTTTCAGAAGAATATTGGTGAAAACCCGTTCTTCTGTTTCATTTAGTGCAGAATTAAAAGACTTTATAGGTCCTTTCGATTTTTTTGTTCCTGAGCCAGTATTAGCAGCAGCAGAATCTCCATTTTTATGCGAAACTGTAGGAACGACAAGAGTGCAGGTAGTAAATCCTAATCCACTTTCCGTGTACAGATGGACAACACCTGACGGAAATATTGTAGGAGATACAGTAGGATCATCTGTTTATGTAGATGCAATAGGATCTTATATTGTTTCACATGAATTAATGGATGGTTGCGCCACAACTTCTACTGATACGGTTTCAGTTTATTTTAGTGAAGGTTGTATAGTATTATCTAATAAAATATTTACATTAAACGGATCGCTGAATAATAGTAAAGTAAATATATCATGGAATTCTTCGGAAAGAAATGAACCTTTCTATGTCGTTCAAAGAAGCTTTGATGGTAAAACTTTCAACAATATCGGAGAACCCATAACTTCTGGTCAAATGAAAGAAGATGGTAGCTTTTCATTTTTAGATGCTGTTGCGGGTATCTCAGATCCTGTAATCTATTACAGGTTATTGGTAAAACCGGCAAATAGTGTAGCTTATTATAGTAAAACAATAAAGGTTAACAATACAAAAGCCATTAGTAATAGTTTAAAGCTTTATCCAAATCCCGCTTTACATTATACGGATATATTGCTTAAGTCACATATTAATGAAGAAGTTGATATATCAGTTCTTGATTTTTCCGGAAGAGTAGTGTATCAAAAATTGGTTCAGGTAAGTGCAGGTCAAACGGCGCACACCCTAACTAATCTTCAGAAGTGGAAAGCCGGATTATATATGGTTGTGGTAAAAAGTAGCCAGGGAACCGAAATACAAAAATTTGTGTTGAGTCAATCAGCACGGGTGAATTAAGAAGAAATATTTATCTTAGCAAATATGCAACGCTTCGGTTCTAAAAAAACTGAGGCGTTGTTATTTTTTTGTTTTACTCTAAAAGAATGTGAACATGAATGATAATATTCAATACGTTACCAAAGAAACGCTGGAGCATATGAAGGTAGATCTTCAACACCTGAGAGGTGTAGAGCGGCCTGCTGCTTCCAAAGCAATAGCTGAAGCCAGGGAAAAAGGTGATTTAAAAGAAAATGCCGAATACGATGCTGCTAAAGAAGCGCAGGGTATGTTAGAAGCCAAAATTGCTGCATTAGAAGGGCAAATTGCCACTGCCCGTATTGTTGATGAATCAACTATTGATACCAGTAAGGTAACTATACTTACAAAAGTGAAAGTAACCAATCTCAGTACTAAAAAACAGGTAACCTACCAGATAGTAAGTGAAACTGAAGCTGATCTTAAAGCAGGCAAAATATCAGTTACCTCGCCCATAGGCCAAGGGTTGCTGGGGAAGCAAATTGGTGAAGTTGCAGAGGTAACCGCCCCTGTAGGATTACTTAAATTTAAAGTGGAAGATATTAGTGTTTAATTTTTAAATGTGTAAATGGCAGAGGTGCTGTTTACACATTTTCATTTTATGTCCATATTTACCAAAATAATAAAAGGCGAAATCCCTTCATACAAAATTGCAGAGGATGAATTATTCTTTGCTTTTTTAGATATTCATCCTTTAAAAGAGGGACATACTTTAGTAATTCCTAAACTGGAAGTAGATAAAATTTTTGATCTGCCACAAGATCATCTTTCCCGGATGCTGGTATTTGCACAACCTATTGCAAAAGCAATTGAAAAGGCTTTTCGTTGTAACAGGTGTGGTATTAGTGTTATTGGACTGGAAGTGCCACATGCTCACATGCACCTGGTACCAATAAATTCTTCCAATGATCTTAATTTTACCCAATCAAAATTGAAATTGTCTGAAGAAAAATTAATTGAAGTGCAAAAAAAGATCCTGCAATATTTATAATATACGTTCAGGATTTTCAGACAGAAATTTCCCCCATCCATTACTTTTTTTTCCTCTTGGTTTATCAGCACCTTTTAAAGCTCCATCCGAAAAATGATGGCAAATAGCTACAGCAAGGGCATCGGTAGCATCAAAAAATTTAGGTTTATCAGGAATGGCTACCAGGTTTAAAAGCATTTTCCATATCTGCTCTTTATCTGCATTTCCATTTCCTGTAATGGATTGTTTAACTCTCTTTGGTGAATATTCCGATACCGGCACATGCTCATTCATAGCAGCAGCAATAGCCACTCCCTGTGCCCTGCCAAGCTTTAGCATACTTTGTACATTTTTACCAAAAAAAGGAGCTTCAATGGCTAAATGTCCAGGTTTATATTGTCGCACCAGTTTGGTTACCTGTTGATGTATGAGTTGTAACCGGTGATAATTATCTTTTTTTACAGGTAGTTTCAAAACATCTATTTCAAGAACCTCAATTATATTATTGCTGATACGGATTACACTGTATCCCATTATGACGGTACCCGGATCAATACCTAAGATGATTTTAGAAGGCTTTTGCAAGGAGGTGGTTATTTTTACCGCACATGCGGCTAAACAAAAATATTAAAATATTTATTAATTATTTTTTAGGTCCGTTACTCTTTATCTGGTTATCATGGTCCATTTATAATCAACTGCAAAAGGAGCCGCATTTATCTGCTTCATGGTATCACATCAGGCAGTCATTTCAGTCATCAAATTTTTTTTATTTAGTAGCAGCAATCATATTTATGCCGGTTAACTGGGGCCTGGAAGCAGCTAAATGGAAGATTTCTCTGGATGTTGTTTATCCTGTTTCTTTTGCTAAAGCCTTTAAGGCTGTTTTATCAGGTGTTTCTTTTTCTGTTACCATGCCCAATCGTATAGGTGAATACCTGGG
>JACDAZ010000504.1 GCA_013695175.1 Flavisolibacter sp.
CCTATGTATTGGGCTTCGTTCCGGGAGTTGTCGGATGAAGATCTTGCATCAGTTATAATATACCTCAGAACAATACCTGCAGTAAAAAACAAACTACCAAAACGTAAGCTTTCACTTGAAACAGAAAAAGAATTACAGGTAAGTTCAAAACCATTGCAACATGGCGTGAAATCAATTGATTTATCAGACCCTCTAACACGTGGAAAGTACCTGGTTAAAGTGGCTGATTGCGTTGGTTGTCATACAGGCTGGTATAAGCGCAATCCCGGATTTTTTGGAGGTGGAAATAAGCTAAGAGAATAAATGATACCTCATATGTATTTAGTTCAAACATCACTCCAGACTCTACTGGAATACAAAGCTGGACTCCCGAATTTTTTATTCAACTTATTAGAACCGGCAAACATTTGAAATTAGATCCGGTAATGCCATGGGTTTCATATATGAATATGACAGAAGATGATCTGAAAGCCATACTAATGGCTTTGAAACAGCTTCCACCAGTGAACCATAAAGTAATGAATGAAATGCCACCAACGTTTTGTGAGATTTGTCAACAATCTCACGGCTATGGCGAATACAATAAAATTATTGCACTGAAACCGGTTTCTTTCAATTATTCCTTATATCCGGAATTTGCAGGCACTTATGTTCACCGCGACGGATATAGTATAGAAGTAACACTGGAAAATAAAAAGCTTTACATAACTGAAGGAGGACCAAAATATGAACTGATACCTGTTGCTGAAAATAGATTTGAAGCATTGGGATTTTCAACACCTGTAAGTTTTAAACGTGATGCAACAGGAAAAGTAAAATGGCTTATAAGTTACTGGATTGAAGAAGATCTTTTTGAAAAGAAATAACTAAAAACTAACTGCTATTGGAATTTTTGAAGGAATAAAAATTAAACAACTGTATGACTTTTTGCTTAGTAAAATAAATTTAAATGGAAACAATTATTGAGAAGCCAAAAACTACTTTTATTGCAACACCAACAGCTGCAAATGAAAGAATCACCATTCTCGACAGTTTACGGGGTATAGCCATATTAGGCATACTGCTCATGAATGTTGCAGGAATGGGATTGCCATTTTACAACGATCCTACTCCCCTTGACGAGAAGGGGATTAACTATACTTCGTGGTACCTGATGATGTGGTTGGCAGATGGCACTCAGAGGGCACTATTCTCTATGCTGTTTGGTGCAGGAATAATTTTGTTTGTAAGTAATCAGGAGAAAAAGCTCTCCGGCGTAGCTCCAGCTGATATCTTCTTTCGCAGACAGCTATGGCTGCTGGTTTTCGGGTTGATAAATATCTACATCTTGTTATGGTCTGGCGACATTTTGTTTGACTATGGATGTTTTGGTCTGCTGATGTTCGTTTTTCGTAATTGGTCACCCAAGGCATTATTCATAGGCGCTGCAATTTGCATGCTATTGATGATAGCAAGAGAGAACAGGGACCTGTACCAGGATAAAAAAATAATCCAAAGAGGAGAGGCCATTTTAGCAAAGGATACTTCAGTAAACAAATTAACTGTACTGGAAAAAGAACAGTTAGGTGCTATGATCGATTTTAAGGAAAGGGCTTCTTTGGAAAAGAAGAAGGAACGTGCCGAAAAGGCCATATTGAAGATGACCAATGATTATGGGTGGGTGTATGAATATCGCACCAGCAGATACATGAACAATATAGTCAATTACCTCTACTTCGGCTTATGGGATGTATTACAGTTTATGTTTTTAGGAATGGCATTTTACAAAACCGGCATACTACTAGGCAGAGCAAAAACAAGGCTTTATCTGTGGATGTTTATCATTGGTGCCGTCGTTGGCATCACTTTAGGTTATGTAAGAGTGGAAAACTTTGTTGCAAACAACTTCAACTTCTATGATTATGGCAAGAATGTGCCTTTTGAATTATATAATTTGGATCGCACCTTCCGCACACTAGGGATATTTGGTGGTATCATGTTGCTTTATAAGTCGGGAGTGTTTAATTGGTTATTTGCATTGATGAGAGCTCCCGGGCAAATGGCATTCACCAATTATCT
>JACDAZ010000517.1 GCA_013695175.1 Flavisolibacter sp.
GTGTTGGTATCAACACTTCATCACCTTCATCTATTAGAGTTAAAATTGCATTTGCCAGGCTTTGTTTTGCCCCGGTAGAAACAATAATATTTTCAGGTTTATAATCTAAAGAATTATCTCTTTTAAATTTTTGACAAATAGCTTCCTTAAGATCCATAAAACCTGCAACTGGCGTATAATGGCTCCAGTTTTCATCAATTGCTTTTTTTGCTGCTTCTTTTATATGATCCGGAGTATTAAAATCAGGTTCTCCTAAACTAAGATCTACAACGTCTATTCCTTTAGATTTTAATTCCCTTCCTAACCGGGCCATTTTTAAGGTTTCAGGCTCATTAAATCTCTGTAATAAAGTAGAAAGCTCCATCTGCAATTTTTGAGTAGGGACAAAAGTAAGGAAATCAATTTCGTTTAATTGCCCCGGTTATTTCACAATTATTATAATGGTTTTAATATAAATACGAAATCTGGAAGGGAGTTAGATCAGGAATATTTTTTTTCTGTCGGTTAAGCTCATATTCATAAATTACTTCTCCCAATTTTTTCATAAACGGAAATCCCACAGTGTTATATTCATATTGATCATCATTGAAAATTTCATTTTCATTTGTATACACTGTTGCACTTAATAAAAACTCAACTCCATTTTTAAAATCTACTATATATGCAGCATCCGTTAAAAATCCATATGCATCACCCACTTTATTAAAAATTCTAATCCCTGGGTCAGAAATACTTCCACTACCCCCGTACATAAGAAATTTTACATAGGCATCAGTATAAGTGCTGTCATATGATGGATAAACAGATTCAGCCGGCTTCATTGACATATACTTATACAACCACTTATATTGTTGTTCATTTAAATTAAACCGTTGTAGCTGTGGTACAGAAGAAGGAAAAATTATTGATTGCAGCATGGAATGCAGGTCAGGAAGTGTCAATTTATTTTTAATGGTGAAGTCAAATGGCTTGTCCACCAATTTACCATTACGCATAAATCCTTTACCTAATAAAATGGTATCAATATTATATTGTAAACTGCTTTGAACCTGTGGTTGTTCGTAAAGCAGTTTACCGGAAGTATCATAAAATTTTATTGGATTGGTGATCCTGTTTTGATCATCAGTAAGCGAAACCTGGAGGCGGTGCAAGATCCGCGTTTCCATATAACCCATTTGGTGAAGAGAATTGTTGATATACTGCTGTCCCAAAAATTCATATAGCCTGTTGAATGCTTCATTATCGCTTACCAATAAAATCTGTTTTATGTAATGAGCAATGGTTGGTCTGCCATCTTCAGAGGAAGGTTCATTATAAGTTTCTGTTTGCCACGGTTGTGATGCACCAGTGATGAAGGTGGCATGTTCATCCAAACCGGGAATATTCAATTCGTTTATTTTTTGAAGTGCCAGCAATGCTACAGGGAATTTTACAGTAGATGCCGGGTAAAAATATTGATCCGGATCAATTCCAAAATAAGAATGTTCAAAAGAAGGTTGATTATCACTATCCCTGTTTACCCGGGTGTAAATCACCTGAACTTTATATTTAGAAGGATTTTTTAAAACAGTATCTAATGCAGCATCTTTATTTATTAATAATTCAGAAAGAAAAGCATCTGTTTTAGGAAAAGTTGTAAGAGTTTTAAGTTCAGTATACGGTGTGATCATTTTTTTAGATGGTTGGCAGGAAATAATTAAAATAGCTACTAAACTGTTAAAAAAGATAAGACTCCATTTCATGATGCGTAAAAATAGGGGGATTTAGTTTTAAATGACCCTTTAAACCACTGATAATAGCCTTCTTTGAAGACTTTGATTTGTGCCTGAAAAAGTTATCTTTGCCCACTCTTAAAAAAAACCTTGTATGCAATTAAAAGGCCTGGTACGTTTTTTTACCATCCTCCTCATCATTTATTCTGTTTATGAACTTTCTTTTACATGGGTTGTTCGCAGCCATGAGAAAAAAATGGAAGCCCGGGCAAAGCAATATGCAAATGCCAATTATCCTAATGCAAATCCTACTGAACGTGACCAGATCTACAGGGACCGTTTAAAAAGATTACTTGACAGCACTAAAAATGAAACCGTTCATTATGGTATTCAGGGTCCTATTAGTTATCAGCAAGCCAAAGAAAATGAATTAAATCTGGGTTTGGATCTTCAGGGTGGTATTAATGTTACCATGGAAGTGGAATTATCCGGCTTGCTTAGCTCCATGACCAACAACTCTAAGGAACCTGCTTTTGTTCAGGCTTTACAAAATGCAACCAACCGGCAGGCAAACAGCAATGCTGATTATGTTACCTTATTTGTTCAGGAGTATAAAAGGCTCAATCCCAATGGCAGGCTGGCTGCATTATTTGCTATTCCGGGACAGGAACGTATTAAGATCACTGATTCAGATGATAAAGTAATATCTGAAATAAGAGGAGAAGCAAACGATGCTTTTGACAGAACTTTCCGCGTATTACGTACACGTATTGATCAATTTGGCGTTGCTCAACCCAATATTAACCCTGATAAAGATCGTGGAATAATAACAGTAGAACTACCAGGAATACAAGACCAGGAAAGAGTACGTAAGTATTTGCAATCATCAGCCAATTTACAATTTTGGGAAGTCTACAATATCAGTGAGTTAGGAGCAAGCATTCAAAAAGCTGATGAAGCTTTTAATGTACTTATGGGTGGCAAAGCCGCTGATACCACTACTACACCCGCTACTACACCTGCAGTTTCTGCAGATACTTCAACAGGAGATATAAGTGATTTACAAGCTGCACCCGATACAGCGGGGCAGGCTGCTGACATAAGGAAAAGTTTATGGCAGTACATTCAGTTTTCTGTGAATCCTCAAACAGGTCAGGCTTTTGACAATGGTATGATAGGATATGTGATGATCAATGATACATCACTGGTTCGCAGCTACCTGGAACAACCTACAGTAAGATCTGCTTTTCCAGCTGATATACGTTTTATGTACGGTATTCCCGATACAGATCAAAAAAATAAAAAATCTCCTTTTGTTAGTTTATATGGTATAAAAACTTTTGGTAGAGATAATCCAAAGCTTGAGGGTGAATCTGTAACTGAAGCACGTTCAGATTATAATCCTACAACTGGTCAGCCTGAAGTAACCATGAGAATGAGTCCTTCGGGAGCACGTATATGGGCAGACATGACAAGAGCAAATATTGGAAAATTCATTGCTATTACTTTAGATAATATTGTTTATTCTGCTCCCCGTGTGAATGACGCAATTGAAGGTGGTAGTTCCAGCATTTCAGGTTCTTTTACTCCCGAAGAAGCACAGGATTTAAGTAACATCTTAAAAGCAGGTAAACTACCGGCACCTGCAAAAATTGTTCAGGAACAGGTTGTAGGACCCACACTCGGTAAAGATGCTATTCGCGGAGGTATAACTGCTTTTGCTATTTCTTTTGGAGTGATCTTTTTGTTAATGCTTATTTATTACAACACCAGTGGATGGGTTGCTAATATTGCATTGATCTTAAACATTTTATTTACTATAGGTATCCTTACAGGATTAGGTGCCACTTTAACTGCACCCGGTATAGCTGGTCTTGTACTTACTATAGGTATGGCTGTAGATACTAACGTTATCATCTTTGAAAGAATTAAAGAAGAACTTTCAAAAGGAAAAAATTATGTACAGGCTATTAGTGATGGTTACCGGAGGTCTTTGCCGCCGGTGCTTGATGCGCATGTTACCACTTTAATGACTGCCATTATTCTTTTCTCATTTGGATTAGGACCTGTAAAGGGATTTGCTACTACGCAGATCATAGGTTTATTATTATCTATGTTCTGCGGTATCCTGGTAAGCCGTTGGATCACTGATATGTTTACCAATAAAAAACGTCACCTTGAATATTTTACGGGTGTTTCAAGAAAAGTATTTAAACAAGCTAAATTCAAATTCATTGAATACAGGAAGTATGCTTATGCAGTTTCTGTAATTGTACTTTTATTAGGTGTGGGTGCCATTTTTAATGGTTTTGACCAGGGTGTTGAATTTAAAGGAGGTCGTAGTTATGTGGTGCGTTTTGATAACGCAGTGAACGTAGAACAGGTAAGAAATGATCTTGCACAATCTTTTGGTGAGAACCCTGTAATTAAAACTATTGGCTCAAACAATCAATTAGATATTACAACTTCTTACCTGATTGAAGAATCAGGTCCTGAAGTTGATTCTTTGGTTCAACAAAAATTATATGCAGGTCTTAATAGTCATTTACCTGCAAATATATCTGCAGACCAATTTAGCCAACAATTTGTAATGGGATCAAAAACAGTATTGCCTACCATTTCAGATGATTTGAAGGCAGGTGCCATGTGGGCTACTTTCTGGTCGCTTTTAATTATTACCCTGTACATCTTTATCAGGTTTCGCGACTGGAGGTATTCACTTGGAACTATCGTGGCTTTATTCCATGATGTATTGGTAACCTTAATTGTTTTCTCATTTCTGCGTAGTGTTGTACCATTCCCGTTAGAATTAGACCAGCATTTTATTGCAGCGGTTCTTACTGTTATTGGTTTCTCTATGAATGATACCATTATAGTATTTGACAGGATCCGTGAAAACAGTGGACTAATGCTGGGGCAACCAAGGGCAATAGTGATCAATAAATCTATCAATGATACATTAAGCCGTACTATCATGACTTCACTTACAGTATTCCTGGTAATACTTATATTGTTCCTGGTAGGTGGTGAAGTAACACGCGGGTTTGCTTTTGCCATGTTGATTGGTATAGTTACAGGTACTTATTCTTCTATTTTTGTAGCTGCTCCAATTTTGGTGGACTTAGGTGGTACAAAACCTTTAGGTAAAGCCGATCTTTTACCTGAAGAAAAAAGACCATTAAGACCAAGACCAGTGACAGAGAGACACACTTAAAATTTTATATAAATAAAAGCCTGCAATTCATCTTTGCAGGCTTTTTACTTCTTATTTGTTGAATCCGTCCTAAACAGCAAAAGATGTTCCGCATCCACAGGTTGCAGATGCATTTGGGTTTGAAAAGGTAAACCCACGGTTATTTAAACCATTATCCCAATCTATTTGCATACCGGTTAAATATATTTCATGAGCCTTTTCAATGATATACACAATGCCCTCTGATTCGTATTGCTGATCATTTTCCTTTCTTTCATCAAAACCTAATATATATGAAAGGCCTGAACATCCACCACCTTTTACGCCAATGCGTAAATATTTGGAGTTATCATAACCAGGTTCATTTATTAGTCTTCTTATTTCCTTTACAGCACCTGTTGTAAAAATTACCGGTGATTTCACTAAAGTTTCCATTCCATAAAATTATTTAATTAAGATAAGCAACATCATGCCATTTAAGGATTTACT
>JACDAZ010000520.1 GCA_013695175.1 Flavisolibacter sp.
GCTATAGCAGTTTTAAAAGCAGCAGGTTCCAGCATAAAGCCCCATGAAGCGCCATTATTGTATAGTTTATTAAATGAATTTTCAGGACAAATAGTTTTTGCTGTAGCATTGGGTGTGGGACTTGCTGTTTTGTGTGGGGTATTACGTTTTATTTATGGTTGGGGTTTGAAGTATTATATAATTCCGCTGGTAATTATTTTATCTGTCATCACCATTTGGGCCCATCTAAGTGATGTAATGAACCCTATAATTGGTTTAGCATGGGATTGTGGTGGCGTTACAACAGGCCCGGTTACTGTTCCTCTTGTACTTGCATTGGGTATTGGAGTATCGCGTGTTGTAAGTAAAGGCGGAGATAATAATGGTGCAGGATTTGGAATTGTTACTCTTGCCTCCTTATTTCCCATTATTACCGTTTTTATTTTAGGAGCCTATCATTTATATGCACAGGACTTTTATGGTGCACCTAATTCTAAAGTAGCTGTTATAAATGAAATGCCATCAGAAAAAAATATTGAGAATGTGCATCATTATGGCTCCTTTACCAATACTGAATTTGAAGAATTTAAAACAACAGGCGAAATTAAAAAAAGCCATGTGGTAAGTTATGAGAGTGATAGTATGTATCTAAGTGACGGGAAAATTATTATTTCAAATCCGGTTGTTATATACAATAAAGAAGAAAATGATGTTATTGCTCAGGGTGGTGTCAAAAGCTGGTGGTCAGATATTGATGCTGCAAAAATTATTATTGATTCTTTTGTTGGTGCCTTGCAGGCTATACTTTTATTGGTATTTTTTCTTTTTATCATGCTTAAACTGGTGTTGAAAGAAAAAATTCCTTATGCTGATGAAATTATTTTGGGAATAGGAATAGCTATATTGGGTATGGCTGTTTTTAGTATAGGCATTGCCCTTGGATTAACTCCTTTAGGCAGCCAGCTGGGAAACAATATACCTTCTGCTTTTGCAAGAGTACAACTTTGGAACCTTGATGATTTTTACGGGCCCAAATTTGGTTTGGTGGGTGGAAAAATTGCTGCTATGGCCTTTGCTTTTTTTCTTGGTTATGGTGCTACACTTGCCGAACCCGCATTAAATGCACTTGGTGTAACAGTAGAAAAGATTACAGTAGGCGCTTTTAAAAAATCCATGCTTATGCAAACAGTAGCAATAGGTGTAGGGTTGGGAATTGCATTTGGTGTTTTAAAAATTACGTTTGATGTTCCATTAACTTACTTACTAATTCCATTGTATCTATTATTGATTCCGCTTACAATTATATCATCTGAATCATTTGTAAATTTTGCCTGGGACAGTGCTGGTGTTACTACCGGGCCCATAACGGTTCCTCTTGTTTTGGCAATGGGTTTGGGCATTGGGGTAAATGTACCAGGTATTAAAGAAGGATTTGGAATATTGGCAATGGCATCTGTCATGCCCATTATTGCCGTACTCACTGTTGGACTCATGACTTCAAAAAAACGGCCTCAATAAAAAATTAAGAAAATAAAAATGCAGGGTCATTATCAAAACAATTATTTCCAGGTGGTAACAATTCTTCCTAAAGAATCTGCTTTGGATATATTGGAAAAAGCCTTGCCGGTTAATGGTTTTAATCGGGTATTGGTGAATGCAAGAGGTACTTTATTTAAAGATAAATGGTATCAAAAGTTAAAACCATCACTGAGCCCGGAACAAACCATTTTTGAATTATTGGTACCGGGTAATTTGGTAAACCAGGTAATGAATGATATTAGTGCATCCGGTGATTTAGATGGAAGTGGGACTGGTGTTATTTATTCAATGCCATGTCAACAGGTATTGTTCCTGGCAAATCAGTCGGATAATTTAAACTATGAAGTACCTGTAATTGAAAAAGAAATAGAATACAAAACAAATGTTGAAATTATTTATTGTATAATCCAAAAAGACAAAGCCGAAGCAGTTGCCATAGCTGCTATTCGTGCAGGGGCACATGGACCAACCGTAGCTTACGGGGAAGGCAAAGGTATCAGGGAAAAATTGGGTTTATTAAGAATAGCTATAAGTCCGGAAAAAGAGATAGTTAGAGTTGTGGTTGATGATTATAATTCCATTTCTGTTTTTGAAGCTATGGTGAAAGAAGGTAAATTAGATACACCGGGAATGGGATTTATTTATACTATGCCATTGTCAAAAGCATTGGTAAATGTGGCAAGTGTTGCTACACAAAAAAATGAGCTTGCTCACCAGTACCATATTATAAAGGCAATTGATGAATTAAAAGGAGGTACTGCATGGAGAACATATGGAACTGAATCAAGCAATATTGAAAATAAATGCCTTCAAAATTTGGTACGGTTAAGTTGTGTTATTAACCGTGGTTTTTCGCAACCGGTGATTGATGCTGCCATGAATGCCGGTGCACCGGGAGCAACAACATTGAGTGGTATTGAAGAAGGAAGGGTTGAATTACCGGAACATGGTATTCATATAAATAAAGAAGTTGAAATCATAGAACTTACTATGTCACCACAAATGGTAGATCAGGTGATGAAGGCCATGATTTCAGAGATCAATTCAAGTCATTCTACGGCCTATTTATATACCCAACATGTAAATAAAGCGCTTACGTATTTGGGATAATATGTAAGCTCACTATAAAAAATCCCCGGTTGCAAAACAGCCGGGGACATAAAATTTTAAAATTGTTTCTTACCTGTTATCTTTATCAACAGCATCTTCAATCTTTTGTCCGGCCTTTCTTGCACCACGTTTTGTAGCATCCCATGCATCTTCTATAGCTTGCCCGGTTCTGTCAAAGAAATTACCAGTACGTGTAACCACTTCACCATCTTCCAATTCTATTTCTTTATTGTTTCTTACTGCCCTGCCATTTCTTTTTACTACTATACCGTTATCTAATGTTACATCTTCATTTGTCTCCACCCATTCACCATTTCTCATTACCAAAACCCTATTGTTCCTGTAGGTAACATCACCTTCTGCAGGAGCATAGGCATTAGCCGTATTGGTTGTGGTCATTGTTGTGGTATCCCTTGTCTCTACTGTAGCATTGTCAGTACCATCGTTACAGGCTGTCAGCGTAAAAACTGCAACCATCATTCCAAGAATTTTTTTCATTTTTTTGATTTTAGTTTATGTATAAGTTTAAATGAAGAGCTTTAATACCCTTAATCCGCTAAAACTTACTTAGAGATAATAAAATTTATGCCAGATATCTATATAACAGATTCTAATAAGTTTTTGTAAGATCATCTATTTAATATGTATCAGCCACACTTTATAAATTTCGCACTCATTACTACTATCAATTTAAATGCTTACATTATGGCATTAAATACCAAAAATAACATGAACAAAGGGGGACCTATTGTAATAATTGAAGATGATTTAGACGACCAGGAAATGTTGACTCAAATTTTTAATGAAATTGATATAAAAAATAAAGTAGTATTTTTTAGTGATGGTGAAGATGCCCTGGAATATTTAATTAACATTGATATTGAACCTTTTATAATTTTCTCTGATATTAATATGCCCCGTTTGAATGGAGTTGATCTAAGGGAAAAAGTTCATAACAATGAAGATTTAAGATTAAAATCTATACCCTATTTATTTTTTACTACCGGTGCTGAACAAAAACATGTTATTGATGCATATTCAAAATCTATCCAGGGTTTCTTTATAAAACCAAATAAATATGAAGATTTAAAACGTGTTATTAAAACGATAATTGACTATTGGCAGGAATGTGTTTCACCTAATTATACAAAGTAGAGGTGAAGTAATAAATGAATTTAAAAATTAAACATAAATAGCATTCAATAACTTATTTACAATCGCAATGATTTTTAAAATCAGATAGTAAATATTTTGTACATAAATGGTAGATGTAACAACTGGGATAATTATTAAAAGCCTTAGATCTTGTTGCTGCATCTGCAGCAGATCCGGGATAACGCTACAGAGTGGTAAGAAAATATAAAATCAGTTGAAAGGAAAACACCTAAATCAGTAGCCGTAGGTTCACGGTTGCATTTAAAGCTTCTTTTCCCGGTAAAAACTTTGCTTACACATACGAAATTGTTGAATACATTCCCAAACAAATATTAGTAATGCAAACTGCTGCAAAGTGTTTAAGATCCGTGTTGTTTTACTGTCTTATGACCATCAGAAATAATCTCTGCACATGCAGGTGCAACTTTATGTTAAGAAATAACATCTGGAGTATTTAGTTGTTTTTCGTTAGTAAATTTGAATACCCCATTATGAAAAAATTAATCCTTTTTATAGTTTTAGCTGTTGGTTTTAATGCCACTGCACAAGGTAAACCCGAAGGTTTATTTATCAATTCAAAAGCTCCGGATATTAAAGCTAAAGATCAAAATGGGGGAGATGTTGTTTTAAAAGATCTTAGAAAAAAAGGACCTGTGGTTGTTTTATTTTACCGCGGTCACTGGTGCCCATATTGTAATAAGGAACTTTCACGTTTCCAGGATTCACTGCAATTATTAACGGATAAAGGTGCCACGCTTATTGCCATTACTCCGGAATCTACCGAAGGCATCAATCAAACAATTGCAAAAACCGGAGCTACATTTCCTATTGTTTTTGATGAAGGCATGCACATTTCAAAAAAATACGGCGTTTCTTTTGTTGTAGATGATAAAACTGCTGCCCGTTATAAAAACTTCGGTACTGACTTGCTACAAATTAACAGGCAGAAAACACCAACTTTACCTGTACCTGCTGTTTACGTTATTAACAGGGATGGTACGATCACCTATCGTTTTTTTGAATCTGACTATAAAAGAAGACCATCAGTACAGGAAATAATTCAACATTTAAATTAATTCTTCAGACCCGGTTCATAGTCCAGCCTTGCAACCCGTCCGTTAGCACCGGCTAAATACGTTGCTCCCCCTTTTTTTGAAATCCTTACTACATGGAAACTTTCATCAGAGATAGGTTTCCAGTTTTTGCCGCCATCAAATGAATAATCAACGCCTGTAATACCGCATGTAATAATATGTAATTTGGAAAGATATTCAACAGAACTCCGGTAACCTGCAGGAGGATTTTTAGGAGCACGCCAGGTTTTACCACGGTCATTTGAATAAAAACAATTTAATGAATCTGATGAAGGATTAGCAAAATCACCTCCAACAACAGTCAGCGTTTTTCCTCCGCTGCGACTGTTATAATCCATTACTGCAACAGAATTGGCACCGGTTGATTCTTTGCCTTGATTTATTGGAAGTTTTATTTTTTTATCCCTGATATAAATATGTGAAGATGTTCCTCCTGTAACAAATACAGCTTCATCCCTGTCTAAAATTCGAATATTGGTTCCGCTGGCTGCAAATAAAGCTTCGCCTTCATCAGCAAGGGGTTTAAAATTTTCAGGAATTTCCTTCCATGTATTGCCTCCGTCAAAAGTGCGTGCAATAAAAAATTTTCCATCAATAGGATCGCCAATTACAATACCCGCTTCTTCATTCCAAAATTCCATGGCATCTAAAAACATTCCCGGGGTTTTGTTTTCATAAACTACTTTCCAGCTATTACCACCATCTATAGTTTTTAAAATATAAGCAGGTGTATCTATCGACATTATAATAGCGGTAGTAGAACTGAATGCTTCTATATCGCGGAAATCGCGTTTTTCAAACCCCTTTACCACTATCCATTTCCACGTTTTACCACCGTCCGTTGTTTTACCAATAGTGCCATTGCTGCCACTGGCCCAAACTACTACATCATTCACAACACTTAATCCCCGAATGTTGGTATTTATATCCTGCGATAACAGCTTCAGTTTTGGAAGTGTTTTTTGTGCATGTACAAGTGTAGATAAAATAAGGAGTGCTAGTAATAACAGGTTTTTCATGAGTGCGATTAACTAAAGAAGAAAGATAAGAATTTAAAATTTAAGCTGGTGTGGATGTATATCTGTATCTGTTAAATATGCATAAAAAAAGCCTCAGCAAGTGAGGCTAAAGTAGATTATGCTTTTATAAAAAACTATGCAATTGTAATGGATTCATCAAGATATACATCCTGAATAGCTTCTAGCATTTTTACACCTTCATTAAAAGGACGTTGAAATGCTTTTCTTCCTAATATCAATCCCATTCCGCCTGCACGCTTATTTACTACCGCTGTAGTAATAGCATCTACCAGGTCACTTTCACCCTTACTTTCTCCACCACTGTTTATTAAACCAACACGACCACTATAACAATTTAATACCTGGTAGCGTGTAAGATCAATAGGATGATCAGACGTTAATTTTTCATAAACCAGCTTATGTGTTTTACCGTGTTTGGTTGCTGTATAACCACCGTTATTGGTAGGTAATTTTTGTTTTATAATATCAGCCTGTAAGGTTACACCCAGGTGGTTTGCCTGTCCTGTTAAATCAGCAGAAGTATGATAATCTGTATCACCCACTTTAAATGAATTGTTACGTGTATAGCACCACAGAATTGTTGTCATACCTAATTCATGCGCATATTGAAAAGCTTCTGCCACTTCTTTTAATTGTCGAGTACTTTCTGCACTTCCCCAATATATAGTTGCACCCACTGCCACAGCACCCATATCCCATGCACTTTTTATAGTTCCAAACATAGTTTGATCAAACCTGTTTGGCATACTTAAAAATTCATTGTGGTTGATCTTTACAATAAAAGGAATTTTATGTGCATACTTACGGCTCATTATACCCAGCACCCCATACGTTGAAGCAACACCATTACAACCACCTTCAATAGCTAATTTGATGATATTTTCAGGATCAAAATATATTGGATTAGGCGCAAAGGCAGATCCGGCACTATGTTCTATACCCTGGTCAACAGGAAAAATGCTGCAATAACCTGTGTTTCCTAAACGGCCATGACTTAACAGATTTTGCAGGTTGCGTAATACCTGGTTGCTGCGGTTACTGTTAATCCATGTATCATCTACATGTGAAGGAGAAGGTAAATGAATGGTATCTTTTTCAATGGTTTTACA
>JACDAZ010000527.1 GCA_013695175.1 Flavisolibacter sp.
GGTTTAAAGCGGGGGCGTCCCATAGTTATTGTGTGTTATGCAAAGCTTGCAAATGCCTGCGACCAGCACAACAAAAACAGCATCTTTATTTATACAGCAAACTTGGGGATAAACCACACCTGAAAACTGAAAATAAAATAAAAGTAAAAGGCTGCCTTTTTGAGACAGCCTCTTTTAAAGTCGGGACGACAAGATTCGAACTTGCGACCCCTAGCACCCCATGCTAGTGCCCCGCCTTCGGCGGGGCTACGTCCCTCAGCAGTTTTTTAAAAGCTTCACCACCTTTGAAAGATTTTATTTGCTTTTCTCTCATTATAGCTGATTGTTTATCAGGATGTTTTTCCATCAAAATCAAGACAAATGGAATTCGATTTTTTGTTGATCGTTGTAAGCCAGCATTATGGTAAACTAATCTTGCAGCTACATCAGAAGTACTTCCAATGTAATACTTGTTATCTTTTTTGCTTTGCAGAATGTATACGTAATACATAAATCAAAAATAAAGAAGCTGCCTAATGTGGACAGCTTCTATATAAGTCGGGACGACAAGATTCGAACTTGCGACCCCTAGCACCCCATGCTAGTGCGCTACCGGGCTGCGCTACGTCCCGAGGAGGTGCAAATTTATGCTATTTGCATATTGTATTTAAGCTTTAGTTGCACCAATGACTAAATGAATATTTCAAAAACATATGCTATTACAATAAGCACTTGCAACATAAAGTAGTAGTTGCAATTGTAATAACTAAGAGATAAGATTTCTAACTCTTCACAAAAACCATTTCAGGATGAGGCACCATTATTATAAAAAAAGGCTCCTGTTAGAGAGCCTTTTCGAAATATAATTTTTATTCTTTAATAAACTTCATAATTGACTCATTACCATCCTCGCTTATAACATGTGCATAGTAAATACCTTTATTTATATGACTTATGTGTAAAGTTGTGTAGGTAGCAAATGCAGTTTGTCGCAAAACAACAGCACCAACTGCATTTTTAATTGTTATTTTATTTTTTTGTGAAAACATATTTGAAATCATTAGCTGTTCTCTTGCAGGATTTGGCCAGAAAGTTAATCGAGTATGATCGAATTGCAATCGCCATACCTTACTAAAAGTGGCTTTTCCATCTATATCCACTGACTTCAATTTATAAAAATTAGTACCCGCTAAAGGAGCTGCATCTTCAAAGCTATAATAGCTGGTTAACATGCTGTTCCCAGCTGCACCCTTTTCACCTATTTTGGTAAAATGGCTTCCATCTGAACTGCGTAAAATTTCAAAAAGTGACGTGTTACTTTCAGCTGCTGTGGACCAATTCAATACAGCCACTCCATTTCTCTTTGCTACAGTAAATTTGAGGTCCCAAATAGGTAATACAGTTGAAACGGACATTATTCTGCTATCGGATAATTGGAGCAAAGGATCTGTGGCAAGACCACCATATTCAACAACATAGCCTTTGATTGTACTATTGCGGTTATCATTCCAGCGTCCAGGATTGGTTCCAGCACTATAGATCTCCGCATAGTTTTCGTATTGACTTCCATCATAATAGTTATTAGGTTCGCCTATATTCCAGTTGTTGTAAGTTGTCCCAAAGGCAGGTGGGTAAGAACTGCCGTTAGCGGCATTACCTGTTGTTATTTGGGTTCCTTTTTCGGGTCCTGTTACCCAATACCATTTACCTTCTGAAGCGCTTTGGTTTGCATATGTAGTTACACCAATAGCACTATTTATATAACTAAAATCATCGCTGGCACCAATCCAGCCATCTGCTGAAAGCTTTTGTTGAATAAAGGTATTCTCAGTAGCATCCGTAATCGTAGCAAGATACCCTTGCAAACCTAAATAGGTTCTTGCCGCTGCATTTGTCTGGGCAGTTGTCCATGATACAGCCGGTGTGACATATTCATAAAAATGTCCATTATTGCCTGCTACCAGGTTACCTACCGAAAACGTAACGGTACGGTTTCCAATAGTGGTTGATGAGGAGTAAAAAGTTACGGTACGTAATAGCGTTTGCCATTGAGACGTTGTTGCCGTTCCTGTAAAAGAAAGTACACCTGTGGATGAACTATAACTTGCAGTTACTCCTCCGGGTAAACTACCTGTATATGATAATTGGTCCCCCGAAAGGAAGCCGGTCGATATTGTAACTTTTGCATTGGTGACATTTCCTGAACTATAAATAATAAAATTATTATCAACAGTTACTGCAGGTGCCGTTAATGAATACACCAGATTAGCATCTGTAACCTGTACTGAGGTTGCTATGAGTCTGATATTCCTACTATGAAATATATCCACAACAGGATCTCCTGCCATACCACCATATTCTATGATAAACCCATTGTTATTGGAATTGTTGGCGTCGTTCCATCTGCCATCAGTGACGTATGCATTCTCAACATAGTGTTCTATTGAATTGGAATTATTAGGCTCCCCGGTATTCCAATTTGCCCAAGTTAGTGCTGTGCTTCCATTGGAGAACTGGGTCCCTCTCTCCGGACCTGTTACCCAGAACCATTTTCCTTCAGACAAACTTTGATTCGCATACGTGGTAGTACCTGTTGCAGCATTGATATAAGTGTAATCATCACTTCCACCCAACCATCCTCTATTACTTAAAGCATTTACAAAAGTGCTTTCTTGTGAGCTGGTAACTGTAGCAAGATATCCTTGCAATCCAAAAAATTTACGGCTGACAGACTCTGCTTCCGTTTTTGCTGCTGTCCAGGAATATGAAGCCGAAACTGGCAAGTAGTAGTGGTCATTGGTGCTGTTATATTTTATCGTTCCATTGCCTAATTCAAAAGTTATGGTGCGTTGAGCAGCATTGGTAGAACTGGTACTGAAGGTAACCGACCTGAACAAAGTTTGATAATCACTCGCTGATCCGTTTCCGGAAAAACTTAAAACACCACTGTTATAAATGGCGGTAATACCCGAAGGCAGGGAAGCAGTATAACTTAGTAAGTCACCACTATAGAAATTTACTGAAACACTTACTCTTGCTGCACTGAATGTTAATGCACTTGATATGGAGAGGCTGTTGTCGACTATTATAGCCGGAGCATTAACAGGAGTACTGATGGATTCAGAATTTCCGGTGACAGTTACCTGCGAAAAAGAAATAAAAAGACTAAGTAGTCCACTAAGGAGAAGCGACAGTTTTTTCATAAGATTGGATAAGAATGCAAAGTTGCTTTTTCTACTTTTAATAAACAATAAGCATAAATTCTATTTCTTTATAAGCAGAAACTCTTATATATAACGATTGCTTTTTAAATTTTAAATTGCATACTTATCTCTTCTATAAGTTTATAATTGAATGTACTGTTTCGCCATCACGGATTATAGCAAGGCAATGAGGTTGAATTGGAATATTTTACCATTTAACCCTTTTAGAAATCTTTTTATGGCAGCTTCATTAAAAATTAAATATAAGTTCGGGGTAGTATTCATAATCGCATGTCTTTTTCTAAAATCAATGGCGTATTTATTGCTGAAATGCTCCAAAACAAAACATAATGCAATACGTGTTATTATTAGCTACTATTTTATTTTTTACTTCCTGTAGTAATGGCGATACAAATGCAGATGGATCATCAATGAATTTATTGCATGCAGCCCGCAGAGATCTTTTTTCTCAGTATCAGGTATTCCGAGTGCCCTGATTTTAAAAAAGCCGCTTAAATTTCTTTAAGCGGCTAATAATTATTTTAAACAATAATCTTTTTAAAATTATTTATTTGAAACAATATCTATGATAACGGTTCTGTTATAAAATCTTTCTTCAGGTAAATTGTTTTCAAAAGGAGCTGTTGAAATGTCTTCTCCAAAACCAAAACTCATAAATTTCACGCCTTTTTTTCCGGTCTTTAATAAACCTGCTTCCATAATTTTCTGAACACCAATGGCCCTGTCATGCGAAAGGGAAATATTATAATTTTCCTCACCAATTATATCAGTATGACCGTGAATAATTACAGTTCCATATTCATGTATTTGTGGAACAACCATATTGGTCAGAAAGTTTTCATATGCGCTGATCGATTTCGATTTATCAAAATCAAAAAGAATACTATAACGTAGACCATCCTGCTTGTCATCTTCGGCTTTCATTAAACTCACAGAACTTTCTTCCCTTACCATTTTGCCTGACATTGATTCACCTATTAAAATAATCTTGTAGTTGCCTTGTGTATTATTGCCAAGGATAGTTTTTCCTGAAACAGATGCCTGATCTTTTGTATAAGGACCAAAATGTTGTACAAAACCTTTTTCATCTTTAACTTCAATTTTCCATGATTTCAAATTTTCACTTGCACCCACCGCATTAAAAATTACATGACCATCAAGAGGATCGGTTTGTAGTGCTTTAATTACTACAGGTTTTAAAAAGATTGTATTGCCACCAACCTGCATAAGCAAGTCACTGGAACCGGTTACAATATCAACTCTCCTGTCACCTTCGTGCAATAGGGTTAGTTCTTTGGTAGCATTAGGCTGTTCTGATGGAATCAAAGGTTTGTCTCTTCCTTCGGTAGTTATGCGTGATGCATCAATTTTATAATTAACCACCAGGTAATCCTTGATCTTTTCAGCCATTTGCTTTCCTTCTGCAGGATTTTTATCAGCAGAACCTACAAGTGTAATAGAGCTCTGTGGATTAGACCTTAAACGATCACCAAGAATGTTTAAAATATTATAGTAAACTGCAAGCTGCCTTGAAGAACGGCCATTGGTTAAATTTTCAGGCTGGCTTTCCTGTAATTGTTCTTCCTTAAAATTCTGCGCTTGTGTGCTGGTTAAAATTGAATAACGTGATGGTATTTCAGTGGATCCCATGTTAAAAAAGACTGAATTGCGCAGAGGGAATGTTTCCTTAATCTGGCGGTTTGGAGCAACAACTTTTGGTGCCCGAACAGAAAAGTTTATTTTTTGTTCTGGTGCAACCTTTTGTTCTGCAACAACCGTAACATCTGCCTTTCTTTTACGTGCGCCTATTTTTAATGCCATACCTGCACGTACCGTATAAAAAGTCCAGGTTTGATTAGCCCTTGGTTCGTGACCAAAATCGGTTAAAAACGAAACAAAAGGCGAAAGACTTACCTGTGTTGAATTTGTAGGAGCAGATAACATCAAATCGAAACCTGCGCCTGCCTGTGCTGACATCGCCGTTTTACGTACATCACTCCAGTCTCCGGTTCTATCAACTTGCTTTTCCTGTGTATAAGTAAAAGATTTGGCTACATTAAAGTTCAGTGTAGGACCTGCAAACATATAAAAGGAAGAAGAAAAGGGAGCAAAGCGCAAGCTTGGCTCAAAAGCCAGGTAGCTGATATTGGTCTTTAATTCTGCAGGGCAATCACATGGTGCTAATACACCATCGAATTTACCACCACGGTTGTCGTAAGCGATATTCAACATGGCTCCCCATTTTTTATTAGGTCTGTATTCTGTCAGCAAAGAGAAATAAGGCTTTACCCCGGAACCTTTATGAAATGCAGTGGGAACGGTAAGATTTTCGTTCAGCATTTGTGTTGTACCACGGTAGGTATTAAAATTTGCTGCAGCGGATTCACCAAACCACCAGGTAGGTTGTGTACGTGTAACTTGTTGTGCTTCGATTGTAGACCCAGCCAGTATTAACATCAGCGAAAGCAGGGATGTTTTTTGTTTTATTGAAGAAAATAGTAACATAAAATATTGTTTGATATGATTTTTAATTAAAGGACAATACTGAATAAATTGCTTTTTTATTATTGCACGTTTATCGTGGTATTGACAAGGGTAACAGATGCATTCAATGAAAGCGCACGACCATTCAATACGGTTTGTACAGCATTTCCTGCGGTTGAAAATGTAACACCTGCAGATGAAATGATGGTTCCGGACATAATACCACCTCCAGCGGCATTAATTGTTGCGGCACTACCTACATACCAGTATACATTTTTAGCCTGTGCACCATTGATCATGTTAACACTGCGTGCACCAGCCGGACCGGCTATACCTACTGTAAGGCCTGCGGCGGTTTGAAATACCCATTCTGCATTTGGATCCCCCATTGCGTCAAGGGTAAGGTTGCCATTGGTAATTTTAAATGTGCCGCTGGCAGATTTGTATACACCGGGAGCAAGCGTTAAGCCTCCTAATTCTCCGGCACCAGGATCAGTACCGCCAGGCTTAGATGCAGGTGAAATACTATTATACGCAATGGTCGCATCCAAAAATCCCTGTTGCGCTATAGCAAAAGAAGTTGCTGTTCCCGGGGCTGGCGGAGCTGTATAGATTCTACCCGTTACCAAACCTACATTTAACGGTGTTTCCGTATATATATCTCCGGTAGTGCCATCATGAAAACCTGTAATCAATGTAGAAGCTCCGGTTGTACCTATGCTGCCGTTGTTGATCACTGTAAACAATCCAGAGTTTGTGATACCGGCACTTCCACCAAATACACCAAACATGGCAGCACTACCCAGGAAAGAAAGAGGAGGCTCAGATATTCCTGTTGTAGTAAAAGTCCAGGTATAATCAGCAGCGATTCCGTTACCACCAGGATTCTGCGCTCCTGTTGTAATGGTTGCGATATAAGTAGTTCCTGCCTGCAGGTTAACGGATGGAGTAAAACTGGCTGTTGTTCCAGAATAACTAACTATTCCTGTTATTGAGTTGGTACCTTGTTTTAATAAAAATGTAGTGTTATTAATTGTTGCAGAATTCATTACTTCACTAAAACTTGCTGTAATTTTTTTATTCAATGCTACACCTGTAGCCGTGTTGGCAGGGTCGGTAGAAACAACAACAGGAACCGTTCCGGTAGCAAAGCTCCAGGTATAATTAGCAGCTAAACTGTTACCTGCAAGATCTTTTGCACCTGTAGTAATTGTGGCTGAATAAACAGTATTAGGAGCCAGGGGAAGTGTTGGCGTAAAGCTGGCTGTTACTCCATTATGAGTAACTACTCCGGCAATTACATTCATTCCCTGCTTTAATTGAAAACTGGTGGCATTCACAGAAGCGGCATTCATTGTAGTACTGAAAGTTGCTGTAATTACTTTATTCAATGACACATTTATAGCGCCATCAATCGGATCTGTAGAAACAACTACAGGAACTGCACCTGTATTAAAAATCCATACATAATCGGCAACCATTGCATTACCTGCAGGATCTTTTGCTCCGGTAGTGATGGTTGCTGTATAAACTTTGTTTGCAGCAAGTGAACCGGTTGGGTGAAAGGTTACTGTTCTACCTGTATAACTGATGGTACCAGATACAGGATATGAACCTTCATTGATGTAAAAGGTAGTGGCATTAAGAGTTGAAGGATTCATCTCTTCATTAAAAATGGCTGAGATCTGTTTAACTGTAGGTACATTAATGGCACCATTAGTTGGATCAGTAGATACTACTTCAGGGCATATTCCCAGCAGTCCTTGCTCTTCTATTACCTTTTTACATCCTGCTGCAAATACAATAAGCATTAAAGCAAGAATGCATTTGTAAGAAAAAAAGTTAAGTGTTGAAAATTTTTGGTTAGGCATAAAGCATAACGTGTACGGACGGAGTCGCATGTTCATCATAGGTTTTTTTTGTGATTACTGCTAAAAGAAGATTATTCTTTTATGCAGATTAGATTAACCCACAAACCTATATCGCGAAATCTCAAATGCGTTATACTCTACTTGAAATCATTTACATAAATCACACATCAGACATAGCTCTTTCTCTTTTTTGCCTGATTTGCTTGTAGAAAGTAGGGGTTAACCCTGTAACTTTTTTAAATTGGTGAGATAAGTGAGCAACACTACTATAGTTCATTCGGTTGGAAATCTCTGTTAGAGAATATTCATTATACATGAGCAATTCTTTTACTTTTTCTATTTTATTAGTAATAATAAATTGCTGTATGGTAATACCCTTTACATCCGAAAAAATATTGGCCATATAAGTATAATCAAGTTTTAATTTTTGACTGAGATAATCAGAAAAATTAGTGTCTGGTAAGTATTCAGATTGAATCATATCAACTATAGTTGATTTTATTTTTTCAATCAACTTGCTCTTATTGCTGTCTAATACTTCAAGTCCGGAATGTTTAAGATTTTGTTCCAATATTTTACGTTGCTCTTTTGTTATGGATTCCAGAAATTCAATAACACCCAGGTCTATCATCACATATTGTGATTGTACACCTAACTTTTTTAGCTCTGTTAGTACAAGCTCTTTACAACGAGAACTCACCATGTATTTAACAAATAGCTTCATGAGAAATTTTTTATGACTGATTTTTAGAACCTAATATTAATGGTCTGGTTTAAAATTTTTACTTCTTAAACTCTATTATCAATGTCGCTTCAAAATTAATAGTTTACCTGCATTAAGCAGGCTAACAACTCAATTGATAATCATTATCTGTAAACTTTATCTGTTTTGAATAGCTGGTAGTGTAAGTGTTTTAAAGAAATCTTTAAAAGTTGAACATAATCATCATAAAATTTAAGTATGTGATGTCATTAGGCAAAGAATATCTATGAAAGAGAATGATCTAACAAAGGGGTGGTTACAATTTTTTCTAAATAAAATAAGACTATGTCAAGAAGAGTATAGATTTCTTTTTACGAGAAAACAACTTCATTATAAAGAAGAAATTTTAATTAGTGAACAATTTATTGCACTCAATTGCCAGTGGTAT
>JACDAZ010000530.1 GCA_013695175.1 Flavisolibacter sp.
GTACATTATTTGTATTTCTATAGTTCTAAAAATTTATATTATGAATATTAGAAAAGAAGATACATCAGTAAATCATCAACATAGTTCAAGGGAAGAAGGACAACAAAATAACATTCGTCCTAATGAACAGCAAATGAATGATACAAATGCACAACCAATGAGCAATATGATGCAGGAGAGTGAAGAGCAGAGAGCCGGTAAGTCAGATGATCAGAAAAATGAAAAATCTGTGCAGGACGAGCAACGTCAACCTTAAATTACTTTTTAAACAATAAAAAAAAGACGCAGATTTTATACCTGCGTCTTTTGCTTTTTTACTGTTAAGCATCAACCATATCTTTCAACTTTTCTCTTTCCCAAAAACGATGCTTTGCTATTGCTTTTATAAATTGTTCTGCCACTGCTTTCCCATCACCTTCTTTTCTTGATGTTACCACTCCTTTATCTGATGATACCACATCAAATGTAAGCAGCTCCGGTAACAGGCATGCATCTATTACTTCAACACCTTCACCAATAGCAGCAATGGGTTTACAATGTTTGTATGCTTCTTTTATAAAATGAAGTGTATCACCCATCTTCTTTAATTTTTCTACAGCATCTTTTCCACCCGGAATAAATACTGCATCATACATGATGGAACCTGTAGTTAAATAAGTTTTATCGGCTTTTATTTCACTGCCTTTTGTTGCACTGCGCATACCATGATTTTTAGAAATCACTTCCAGCATAGCACCTTCTTTTTCCAGCATAGATTTTAATTCTTTCAATGCAGAACCATCAAATCCATCTTCAACAAGAGCAGCTATTTTCCTGCCTTTTATTTTTCCTGTATGTGTATTTTCCTGGCTTAGTGCCGGTGATACATCAACTGATCTTTTTCCTTCTAAAACAGATGGCTTGTGGGGAGGACTTACATTTTCAGGAACTTTAACACCAATGGCAATAGCAACTTCTTCAGCCATTTCTTTGTCAATACGCACTATATGTTCTACCATTCTTTCGCGTATATGCATAGTTTCAACTTTTCCTAATTCAAATTTCCATGCATCTTTTATATGTTGTTTTTCAGGTTCAGTCATGCTGTTATAAAACAACTTAGCCTGTGTATAATGGTCTTTAAAGCTTTCGCTTCTTGCTTTTACTTTATGTCCTTCCACTTTTTGTTCATAATGTTTAAAAGCACCCATATCAGCACCTGCAGCAAATGGGCAACCACCTGCTAAAGAATTAGGTGAATAATTAACCCTGCCTTTATTGATGGTTTGACGGGCGAAACCATCACGCTGGTTATTGGTTACCGGTGCAATAGGACGGTTAACTGGGATCTCAGAAAAATTAGGACCACCTAAACGAATAAGTTGTGTATCTAAATAAGAAAATAATCTTCCCTGTAATAACGGATCATTTGAAAAATCAATTCCCGGCACTACATGACCCGGATGAAATGCAACTTGTTCTGTTTCTGCAAAAAAATTATCTGGATTTCTGTTCAATGTCATTTTACCTATTCTTTTCACAGGTACTAATTCTTCCGGCCAAATTTTAGTGGCATCCAAAATATCAAAATCAAAATCAAACTCTTCATCCTCCGTAATTAATTGTACGCCCAATTCAAACTCCGGATAATTTCCTTTTTCAATTGATTCCCATAGATCCCTCCTGTTGAAATCGGGATCCTTACCTGCAATTTTTTGTGTTTCATCCCAGGTAAGGGAGTGAACACCATTTACAGGCTTCCAGTGAAATTTTACAAAATGCGACACACCTTCTTCATTTACCAACCTGAATGTATGCACTCCAAAACCTTCCATCATGGAATAACTTCTTGGCAAGGCCCTGTCACTTAAAACCCACATGATCATGTGCAAGCTTTCGGGCATTAAAGAAATAAAATCCCAAAAATTATCATGTGCCGCCGAAGCCTGTGGCATTTCATTATGGGGTTCAGGTTTTATAGCATGAACTAAATCAGGAAATTTTATGGCATCCTGAATGAAAAATACAGGCATATTATTTCCTACCAAATCATAGTTTCCTTCTGTTGTATAAAATTTTGTTGCAAAACCTCTTACATCTCTTACAGTATCTGCTGATCCTCTAAAACCAACTACTGTTGAAATTCTGACAAAAACTTTAGTTTCCAGCGATGGATCAGTAAGGAATTTGGCTTTAGTGTATTTTTTCATTGAGTCGTCATACACGTTAAAAAATCCGTAAGCACCCGAGCCTCGTGCATGAACATTTCTTTCCGGAATGCGTTCATGATCAAAATGCGTCATCTTCTCCCGAAAATGAAAATCTTCCATCAGGGTACCTCCCCTGATACCTGCTTTTAAAGAATCATCATTATGTTCAACTTTCAATCCCTGGTTGGTTGTTAAATGCTGCTGTTCATCTGCCGGATGTGTTTGTTTTTTTTTATCCATATAAAAATTGCTTGTGTAGAATATAAAAAATGAAAATTTATTTATGCAATAACCATGCAAGGGGATAACTTATAATATTAATAATCAATTTGCTACAACAGATGATGAAGATGTTAGTAATAAATTATTGCAGAGTAATACAATTAAACAAAAAAAATGAAGAACAACTTGTAGTTCTTGATTGTTTCTTTACAAAAATTACATGACTTCAATTGCAGGTAAAACAATATTAATAACAGGAGCTACAGATGGATTAGGAAAAGAAGTGGCTAAACGGGCATTACATGCTGGTGCTATAGTTTTAATTCATGGCAGAAATAAACAAAAAGGCGAAAGAGTAGTTACAGAATTAATCAATGAAACTAATAAGGATACAATACATTATTATAATGCAGATCTGGCCTCTTTACAAGAAGTAAAAGATTTAAGTCAGCATATAACATCAGAACATGATAAAATTGATGTTCTGATTAATAATGCAGCTATTGGAGGCGGACCCAAAGGTGGTGCTGAAAGAGAATTAAGTGCAGATGGCTTTGAACTTCGTTTTGCTGTTAATCATCTTGCTCATTTTTTACTGACTCAAAATCTTTTGTCAATTTTAAAACAATCTGCTCCCTCACGTATAGTACATGTATCTTCTATTGGACAGATGCCAATAGATTTTGATGATATCATGATGGAGAATAAATTTGATTCTTATACAGCTTATTGCCGCAGTAAACTTGCACAGATTTTATATGGTTTTGAACTTGCAGAAAAACTTGAAGGATCCCAGGTTACTGTAAACAGTTTACATCCTGCTACATTAATGGACACAAACATGGTGCATGAATTTTTTGGCAAGGTTAATTCCACAATCAATGATGGAGCAGATGTTGTAGATCATGTTGCATTTTCACCAGAAACCGAACATATTTCAGGCGCCTATTTTAATCAGAAAAGAGAAGCCAAAGCCAATGCACAGGCTTATGATAAAGAGGCAAGAAATAAATTGTGGCAGGTAAGCGAGAAGTTGGTAAGTCCGTTCTTTTTATAATTTATATATCACTTCATTAGCAGAAACCATGTTCGATGTTGGAAGTTGAATGTTCGATAAAATTTTTAACGCTATACCTTTTCTTACTATTCTTTATCCTGATACATTATTAAATTAATTAAGGGAAGAATAGATTATAAAGGTTGCTATTTTTTGAGATAACTTTTTTCCATTTTACTTTTCCATTTTTCATTTCAATGCAAATAAAAAAACCACCCTTGCTAAGGATGGCTTTTCCATTTTTACTTTTACATTTTACATTATCAACTCTGTGGTCTTTCCAGCAATTGGAAGAACTGATCCAGTTGAGGAAGTATAATAATTCTTGTTCTGCGGTTAGCTGATTTTCCTTCAGCTGTTTCATTACCGGTTAATGGAATGTATTCACCTCTGCCACCTGCAGTCATTCTTTTTGGATCAATATTATACCTGTTCTGTAATGTCCTGACAACAGCAGTTGCTCTTTTAACACTCAGGTCCCAGTTGTCTAAAATGCAATTATTCTTAATAGGAACATTATCAGTATGACCTTCTACCATAAATTCAATTTCCGGCTTACCATTCAACACTTGTGCTACTTTACCTAAAACAGTTTGTGCCCTGTCTGTAACATCAGAACTGCCACTTCTAAACAACATTTTGTCTGATATGGAAATAAAGACAACTCCTTTTTCAACTTTAATTTCAATATCAGTATCATTCACATCGTTGAGAGCACCTTTTAAATTCATAACCAAAGCCATATTCAATGAGTCTTTTCTGTTCATAGCTCTTTGCAGGTCCTGTATATAAGCATCTTTGGAACCTATGTTATCTAAAGATTTTTTGATGCTTTCTGCCTGTGAACTAGAGATAACAGAAAGATCTTTTAACTGGTTGATCATAGTATTGTTATTCTCTTTCAAAAAAGCAACCTGGTTATTTAAACTGTTTACTTCTGCTTCCAGCAAAGAACGTCTTCGTGCTGCTTCAGCTTCATCATCACGACATTTTTTCAAATCGTCCTGTACCTGTACATAAAAAGTGTTCAGGCGGGCGTACTTATCCTGTTCTTCTTTTAATCTTTTGCTGCTAACACATGATGAAAAAGTATAAACAAGAATGCATCCGATAAGAACATTAGTTATTTTCATTTTAAGAATTTTGGTAATAAATTAAGCTATTAACTGATTTTAGTTCAAAAATAAGTTTTCCTTTAGATAGATGAGCTTAGGCTGATTATTGAATTTTATTAATTTAAATAAGGTGTGCATAATTTAACTTCCTGATTTAATTTATTTAAATTTATATAAATCTCATTCCTCTGTTTTACCTCCTCTTTAAATAAAATAGGGAAGAAATGACTTTACCAGATCAACTACCTGCACCTACATTCCGCAGCAGGCTATCTTTTGCTCCACTTTTAAAAAGATGGCAAAACATTTCTATAGGGGATTCCGCTCAGGGAAAAATATGTCAAAGGTTACTTCATCAATTTAATGAGCAGAATGAATTGCTAAAACCAATTGATGATTATGGTATATTAATAAAAAACTCTCATTTGGTAGAAGAGGCGATGATGACTGTTTTTCCATTATCATTTATAACAAATGAAAAATTGTATGCTGCTGGTGTTCCTTTTTCAGATAAAGTAATTCATGCTTCTCCTTTATTTCAGAAAATGTTTCTTGATGAGGAGAATAACAATGCATTGAAATTGGAGAAACAGGTTGAACAACTTTTAGCCGATGCAAAATTGAACCTGTCATATAAGCTGATATTAAAGAAATTTTACAATATAGATATTCCGTTTTCGATAAATTTTATTTGTGCTTATCCTGATGAAGCACAAGGGATATCAAATTATTTTGAATTGGAATGGGATTATCAATTTATAGAAGTAAGCACCAGTGAACCTTTGCCCGTACTTTCAGATGAAGTAGTTTCTGCCTGCCTTCATGTATCACAACTGGTAAACTATTTGGGATTATTAAAGGAATTACCCATTGAGCAATTTTTATTTGATGGGTTCACTATTGTTCATGTACATGAAGTTACTGAACGTGAATCTGTTCAACAGATAAAACAAATTTTAGAAAAAGGAAATATTCTGGATGACAAAGATGTAATGAAAGAAGTGGGACAGCAGGTTAGATATTTATTACAAATACCGGATCTGCAACTGGGTATAACCTCTTACGATCAGCAAGACAAAGTTTTGAATTATTTTAATGACACAAGTTTTTTACTAAATCATATTCCTGTTGAATTTCATGCTTCTTTATGTGATGAGGTTGCACGTACCATAAAAGCATCTACCTACTATGAATGTTTTATAAATAAGCTTGAAGAAGAAGGACCTGTAAAAAAATATTTAAGTGGTAAAGGGTTGGAAAATGTTTTTCTTCTTTCCTTACAAAATAAAAATCAATTAATTGGCTGGTTGGAACTGGCTTCTTCAAAACCTATCAAAATTGATGTTTTGCTTGTTGAAAAACTGCATAAGGTGATTTTATTAGTACAGGATTGCTTGCTTAAGAATCAACAAGCAATGCATAGCCAGGTAGATCAATTAATTAAAGAACATTTTACTGCTGTACAGGAATCAGTTGAGTGGAAATTTAAGAAAACAGCATTTGAATATATGAGGCAACAGCAAAGAGGGATTGAACCTAAAATGCAAACAATAAACTTCACTCAGGTTTATCCTCTTTTTGGTATGATCGATATTCGAAATTCTTCAGGAGTAAGGAACCTTGCCCTCCAAAAGGACCTCCTTCTTCAGTTAAAATGGGTAAAACAAATTATTGAATATTCTTATTCAAGTTTACATCTTCCAATTTTACAAGAGCTTGAGCTGAGACTAGATGGGTATATTAACGCAGTTAATAATTTTCTGTTTGCTTCAGATGAGCAACTCATTCAAAATTTTTTACGCACAGAAGCAGCAGAAATTTTGTTGAATTTAAAAGACATGGATGCTACTCTGCTAATTGAGGTAGATGCTTATTTTAAAGCTGTTAATAATAACAGGAACATTATTTCCGAATCACAATATGATTATGAGCAGAGTGTTACTAAAATAAATAACTTAATTGTTCATTTACTGGAGAATGAACAAAAAGAGGCACAGGCTATTTATCCTCATTATTTTGAACGATTTGTTTCTGATGGAGTAGAATTTAATATGTATATAGGACAATCTATAACTCCTGGTAAAAATTATAATAACCTGTTTTTAAAAAATTTACGACTTTGGCAATTTCGTTTTATTGCACAAGCTGCACAGCAGGTAAAAAGGCTGTCGCACGAGTTACCTGTTCCGTTGGAAACCACTCAACTTATTTTAGCTTATGATGAACCCCTCTCCATAAGCTTTCGGTCTGCTGAAAGAAAATTTGATGTAGATGGTGTTTATAATGCACGGTATGAAGTGATCAAGAAACGTATTGACAAAGCGCATTTAAAAGATTCGCAGGAAAGGTTAACTAAGACTGATCATATTGCTATAGTATACAATAGTGATAAACAGGTGCAGGAGTACCAGCAATATTTTCAATATTTAAAAGCATTGAATTTATTAAGTGGCGAAATAGAAATGTTAGAGTTAGAAGAACTGCAGGGAGTTAATGGTTTAAAAGCTTTACGTGTTCAAATTGCTATTGAAGAGGAAACAGAAAAAATATTAAAAAATAATCCTTCGCAGCTATTTGGTTAATATCAAGTTCATCCATGCACAACTAGGAAACTTCCTCAAACTGTCCTGTTTCTTTGTTTTTCCTCACATTAAGGGCTTCAAAATATCTGCCATTCATTGCAACATAAACTCCCATTGGTAAAGTTTGAACAAAAGCAAGAGCACTACCCATATTAAATAACCCATCTGATGAACCAAATTTATAAGGGATCATAGCACCTGTAAGAACAACTGTTTTATCTTTTATTTTACCGGCTAACATCCTTGCTGTTTCAGCCATGGTGTCCGTACCATGTGTAATTATTATTTTTTCTTCACCTGCTTCTATACAATGC
>JACDAZ010000532.1 GCA_013695175.1 Flavisolibacter sp.
ATAAGAATCTCTTTTTCAGGTTCAAAAAAGAAATTTATTCCTTCCCAATAATCTGTAATGATACAAGCACCTGCACCTGCAGCTTCAAATACACGTGTAGCAGGCGAAAAACCATATTTAGCCATGCTGTCCCTGCTTATGTTTAATACAGTTTTTGGGGAACAGTTAAAAGCATTATGATCTTTAGTATAGGTATGTCCTACATAACTAATATTAGTTGATTTGTCTTTATCATGCCAGCCATTTCCACCAAGTAAAAATTTTTTACCAGGTAATTCTTCGGCTACTTTTAAAAAAAACTCTTCAACTCTGGCTTCCCTGTCGGGCAACCTGTTACCAAGAAAACTTAAGTCAGCTACAAATTTTTCTTCTTTGCCTACAGGATGATGTGTCTCCGGATCTAAAGCATTATAGATTGGGAAGCATTTTTTGGCTCCTAATGCTTTGTAAGCATTTACTACCGGATTACCACCGCCATAAGTAAGAATCAGATCGTATTGAGGTATCAATTTTTTAAATGAATCGTCTATATTATTATGAACACGATCTAAAGTTGCAGGAGCGTCCACATCCCAAAAAACAGTGAATTTGTTATCCTGCTTTATGGAAGCTATTTCTTTTTCCAGCAATTCATCAAATATTCCAACACCACTTGTTTTTACAATCACATCTGCTTCTAAAGCCTTTTCCAATGACTGGTAAAGATCATTTTCATTTGGTTGGTAAATTACTACTCTCGCATATTCCGGATCAGGAATATCCCTGTTTTCCTGTCTTTCATAGGCATCAGGTTCATAAAATACAACCTGGTGACCACGTTGATGCATTGCTTTAATGATACCACGGTAATAAGTAGCAGCGCCATTCCAATATGCAGATACCAAACTAGATCCAAAAAAAGCAAACTTCATTTATACAATGTCTTTTTTTAAACTATTTTTTACTCCTATCTCTTCACATATCTCATATAACTCATTTACACGGTGCGCACAGGTATGCTTAGCATGAATAGTTTTTAATCCATGTTCAGATATCTGTGTTGCAAAGGCTTCATCTTGTAATATCCTTTTCATGTTTTCCATCATCTCGTTTTTATTTTTCACCTGTAAGTAATCTTTACCGGCTTCAAATAAATGTTCAGAATCATTCCATGTTGAGGAAATTAAAGGAATGGCACAGGCCATAGCTTCAAAAGGTCGTATTGTAGGAATTCCGGGCAGTGATTCAACATATGGTCTTCGCGGAACATGAACTGTAAATTTATATTTAGCAAAAACTTCTGGTGCTTTAAAATTGGGTAACCATCCACCATATTCTATACCGGCTTCTTTCAAACTTTTTTTAGCATGCGCAGGATATCTTACACCATATACTTTTGCTTTCAGGTTTAATTCCCTTACAGGCTCTATTAAAAATTGATGTAATTCCTTTGTTCTTTCATCATCCCCCCAATTACCAATCCATACAAGATCACCTTCATAGTCAGTTGTAGGTAATGGTTGAAAAATATTTATATCTGCAGCTTCGTGCCATGTCCACGCTTTTGTGGTCCATTCTTCTTTTAAATAAATTTCTTTTATTAATTCTCCAAACACCAGAACACCATCATAATTAGAAAGGTCATATGATTTCATATTTTCTTTATCAGTAACTGCCCGGTGATGAGTATCGTGAAATAATAATTTAAATGGATATTTTTTTCTTTTATCTCCAATCTTTTTTACCAGTTCATGATCATTCCATTCATGAACCATCACCAGGTCAGCATCAAATAATAAATTATCCAGATTGATATTTTTCGGGTTATAAAAATTGGTTTTCAGATCCGGATAATAATTATGAAAATCTTCTAATGCAGTTTTACCCCCATCAGCTATTAAATTAGTCAGGCTCCATGAATTTTCCGATTCATAAACCTCAACTATATTACCTCTTCTGATTAATTCAGTAGCTACACCTCTTAAAAAATGTGCATTGCCATGATTCCAATCTGAAAGAAGTGAATGATAAAATAACTTGATTTTCATATTAAGCTACTGCCGTTTTATTTTTTAAAGTCTTTTGCTGCAATTGCTGATATAGCTGCAGATAATTCTGTGCCATGGTATTTAATGAAAATGCTTGTGCATGTACAAAAGCTTTTTTAGCATATTCATTCAGTAAATCTTTGTTTTGTATAAGTTCATTAATATTGTCGGCAAGTGCTTTTGAATCTTCTGTATCTACATATTTAGCATTATTTCCCCATATCTCTTTTAAGGAATCAATATTGCCTAACACTAATGCACAACCAGACAAGGCAGCTTCCAGAACTGATAATCCAAATGGTTCGTATTTTGCCGGTAAACAATAGATAGCTGTAGTGGATAAATGCTCTGCAATTTCTTCTGAACTTAAAGAGCCTAAATACATTATATTTTCAGTATTTGTTTGTAATGCTGCATTATTTTTTTGTTCACCTGCCAACAGTACAGGTGCATTTATTTGAGGGGCTGCATTAACAACCAGCTGAATATTTTTAGCTGCATCCCATATCCTGCCCATACTAAATACAGAAGGTTTTTTTGATGATGGATAAAATTTAGCTTCATCAGCAGCATTATAAATTACTTTAGTAGGGGTTTGTACATTATAAATTTTGCGCAGGTAATTCAACATGGTTTGAGAAGGTGCAATTACTATGTCAGCAGCATCCAGCCCTTTTTTAACCCTCCAATAATACTCCTGGTATTCTTTAGGAGGATCTTCTTTTAAAACTTCCTTCCACCAGGAGTAAACATCTGAATGACCAACGACAATTGATGGTGCTTTAAAATTGAGTGAGCCATAACAAAATGCATTCAAATGAACCACATCCGGTTTTATAGATGCTTCCAATCTTTCCAGCCAATCGCAGGATTCATCTATATTACTCCATGGATTATCCATCCATTCCAGCATATAATCAGTTTCAAATACTTCTACATTTTCTAATTGCTCTGCTTCTTTTCTTTGCCAGTCCTTCATCCTGGCCCCGGTAGTTATCAAATGAAAAAATGCGTGATCTTTCAGTGACTTGCATAAATCTATTGAATAGGACCAAACACCACCAACAGTATCTGTGGTCATTAAAACCTGAATATGGGATCTAAATTTTGCCATAGATTTTATCTACTATTTCAGCTGATGATAAATATTGAATTGCTTCTGGTTTATAATTATTTGACTGGGATAAAGTTTTAATCCATTCTATCAAAGCCCGTCCACCCCATTCATCAGGAGGTTGTGAAAGAATTTCTTTTTTTGTGCCCCAATACCTTTCTCCCACAAAATCATAGAATGATCCATTGATATTTTTTAGTGCAACACCGCCCTTAGTACCATAAAAAGCTACTTCAATGATGGCCTCTTTTCCAGCTTGTAAATTCCATGAACATGCTAGAGATGCTGTAATATCATCTTCCAGTTTTATGCTGGCAATAGCAAAATCTTCAACGATATTTTTTCCCTTTGATGAAATTCCTTTTGAATAAAGATTACTTGAAACATGTATAACTTGCGGAAAATCAAGCGCAACCAGCATAAGATCAATTAAATGAATACCAAGATCTAATACACATCCGCCACCGGCTAACTCTTTATTGTAAAACCAGGCTTTATCAGGACCATATGCATTATGGAATTTAAGATCAACAGCAAATATTTTTCCCAATTCACCTGATTTTACAACAGAACAAATTTTTTGAAAAGCATCAGTATATCTATATGAAAAATCAACTCCTAAAAGTTTATTGCTTTGTTCTGCTGTTTTAAGAATTTTAATAACTTCTTCTGCATTTCTTCCTAAAGGTTTTTGACAAAAAACTGCTTTATTATTTTGAAGTGCTTCAATACATTGATCCATATGTAAAGCACTAGGGCTTGCAATGACAATACCATCTATTTCTGTACCTGAAACAGCTTCATTAAAGGAAGAAGTAAAAGTGGCCCCAGGTATCATTTTCTTTGCTTCTGAAAGACAATCTTCAGATGGGTCATACACAATTTCTACATCAGCAAGTGTACTGTCTGCAGCAGCTTTCATACGATGGCGTCCGATCCATCCCACTCCAATAAAGGATAATTTAGGTTTTATATTTATGAGGGTATCCATTTATCTTATTTCAATTAATGCTTTCATAAATCCATCGGGTCTGGTTGCTGTAAGTTCAAATCCTTTATTAATATCTTCTAAACTAACAATATGGGTATAAAGTAATTCCGGGTTTAAAGTTCCATCAACTACTGCATTAACCGCATTTTTTATACCTGATATATATTTTTTCGGATCTCTTTCATGTGCATTAATAACATCAATTCCTTTCCAGTTCCATTTTTGAAAATCAACTTTTCGCAATCCCTCCTGGTGATAACCTGCAATAATAAATTTACCTCCTTCTGCAATAATCCCGGTCGCTATATCAATTGCTTCTTGTTTGCCTGTAGCTTCTATAACGCGGGAGCACATATTTCCACCTGTGATTTCTTGTATTTTTCCTGCTATTTCCCATGTATTTGTTATAGGAATTAATTCATCAGCACCATATTTAGTTGCAAATTCCAATGAAAACCGGCGCTTTGAAATGGCGATGACCTTAGCACCTTTTTGTTTACACAACTGGCATAACAATGCTCCTAAAAAACCAATTCCAATTATTGCTACTGTATCTTGTTCTGATATATCGCTACGTTCAAAAATATTCATAGCACAACCTAAAGGCTCACCTGGAAACGGCTGTTTATTTAATGCTTCGGGAAGTGCAATTACGTTTTCCTGATTTATAATATCATAATCAGCATAGGCATGATAGGAGAGGAAAGCTACTCTGTCACCTGGTTTAAAATCATTAACCATTTCTCCCTTACTTTCAACAATACCCCATCCTTCATGACCGGGGGAACCAGGTTCCTGAGGATAATTAAACCATTCACGTCCCTCCCAAAGCGGAATACTTGATGTACAAATACCACAACCTTCAACCTTTACTTTTATTTGTTGTTGTTGAATTTGGGGTGTAGGAATATTTCTTAATTCAAAAGTTTTTGGTTTAGTAAGAATAGCGGCTCTCATAGTATTTAATTAATGGGAACCAATCTATTTGAATAGATTTTATTTATTTTTTTATGCTCAGGAATTTCTACATTTTGTACAATCCAGTTATATAATTTTTGAATGCCTTCTTTTGTAGAAACTTTAGGTAACCAGCCCGTGGCTGATTGAAATAAATTAATATCCGATACATAATATTTCTGATCCCCTGTTCGCCACTCTGAGAAATTGTATAAAGGTTTTGTTCCTGATACTTTTTCTATGAGATCAACAAATTCCAGTAGACTAACAGTGTTTTTAACACCGCCACCAATATTAAAAGCTTTACCTGATAAATTATTTATTTTTTCCTGTGCTAATTGCAAAGCATTTATTAGATCATCAACAAAAAGAATATCCCTTACCTGCTTACCATCTCCATATAATACAATGGGATTTTTCTTGAGAGATTGAATTAAGAAATGCGCCACCCAACCCTGGTCTTCTGTACCAAATTGATGGGGACCATATACACAACTCATTCTAAAAACTACTGTTTTCAGTCCAAATGTTCGGCTATAATCAATTATATATTGATCAGCAATTCCTTTTGAACATCCATACGGACTATAAAAATCCAGATTATGGTCTTCATTAATACCATTATTGCGATACTGTGTGTTTTCCGGATAATAACGGGTGCCATTCATTATTATATCCAAATGTTTTAATTCACCATACACTTTATTTGTAGAAGTAAAAACAAGTGAAGGTTTATGATCTGAATGACGAATTGCTTCAAGCAGGTTTAATGTTCCCTGTGCATTTACATCAAAATCATAAAATGGATCTAACAAGCTTGATGTTACTGCAACCTGGGCGGCAAAATGAAATACCTGGTCAGCACCTTTCACCGCTTCCTTTAACGCTGTCCTGTTACGTACATCGGCAATCATTACATGCAGCTTTTCAGGGTATTTTTCTTTTAGCCAAATAAGATTATTTTCAACGCCGGCCCTTGACAGATTGTCAAAAACCATAACAGATTTCCCTTCAGACAATATTTTGTCTGCAAGGTTTACACCAATGAAACCAGCACCACCTGTTATTAATGAATATGATTCTTCAATTTTATTTCTTGTATCATGTAC
>JACDAZ010000533.1 GCA_013695175.1 Flavisolibacter sp.
ATGTTTAATAATGCTACACGTGGTTTTTCAATTCCTAATATTTGTTGTGCATATACAGAACCCATAATGGCAAACTGGTTTAATTGTTCAGGTTTACAATCAGAATTTAAACCAACATCCAGTAATAAACCTGAAGAGCCATTTTCTTTGGGAACAACAGTAGATATGGTAGGTCGCAATACACCTTCAATAGGTTTTAATGCATACAATGAACCCACCAGCATAGCACCTGTATTACCGGCACTGATAAAAGCATCTGTTTCGCCTGTTGCCAGTAAATGAAAGCCAACAGCTATGGATGATCTTGGTTTATCTTTTAATGCACGTGCAGGATGATCGTGCATGTCTATGGTTTGAGGAGTATGTACTAAGGTATAATTATCAGCAGCAAGATGTTGAAGGAGAAGGGGAGCCAGTTTTTTTTCATCACCAAGCAGAACCAGGTGTGCTTTATCTTCTTCTAAATAAGATTTTATGCCGCTAATGATCTCATCAGGAGCAAAATCACCACCCATCATGTCAATGCCTATCTTCATAATGCACCAAAAATAAATAATCCATCCTCCCGCCAATCAGCAGAATGATGGATTATTGAAAAATCTTTCTGATTACTTCTTAACAGGTGAGTTTTCAGCAACCACCTGTCCTTTGTAATACAATTTTCCTTCACTTACATGTGCACGGTGACGAACATGAATTTCACCTGTTGTTTTATCAGTTGAAAGTGTAGCAGCTTCAGCCTTATAATGCGTTCTGCGCTTGGCGCTTCTTTGCTGTGAATGTCTGCGTTTGGGATTTGGCATAACTTAATATTTACTTTATGATAGTTGTTAACGATGATGATCATTGCTAATCAACCATCTTTTTATTTTATTTATTCAGGATCAAAATCTTTAAACTTCTCCAGTCCTTTCCACAATGGATTTTCTTTTTGTACTTCCTGTTCCTTTAAATTTTGCAATATTTCTTTTGCAAGCGGGTTACAAAAAGGTCCATCCATATTTTCGTATTCACAGGTTTTTTGCATGGGAATACTCAGGTTCACAAACTCATAAATCCAGTCTTTTACATCCAAATGGCTTTCTCCGCGGGAAATGTAATACACATCAGGATCTTCTTCCTGGTCATTCATCACCTCCGGGTTTTCAACCATTTTTACAGTTACATTAAATTCTTCAAATAACTGTAACGGTAATTCGTTGCTGCAACGGTCGCAGGTAACTTCAGCTTTTCCGCCAATCTCAAACTTCAGCATCATAAAGCTGTTGTTCTTATCCAACAATAATTTTACATGCGCATCACTGTTTGTAAAATCCTGCCCTCCGTACTCTTCAAAGAATTTATCGTTCACCTGGTAACAGAACTCATGAAACCCCGGTTTTAATCCCACAAAAGCAATCTCATATTCACGCCGGCTGATCATGTTCCTGTTTTTAAAACCTTTTTTTCGGGTGGCAAAGGTAAAGGAAAAAGGAGGAAATAGGCTATTTTGCCGAAAGATTTTAACTAATTGGTAGTAGGTTATATGTTCAAAACTATATTAAGAGACAGGCACTTAGTGATTTTATTTGTAGTAGCCCTGCTAATTAAGCTCTTTTCTATGAATGAAGCATGGGTAGAAAAATACTATACCTATGGTTTCTATCCATACATAGCCAAAATGCAAAGGGGACTGTTTGGCTGGATTCCTTTTAGCGTGGGAGATATTTTATACATTGTTGCTTTTTTGTTTTTTGTAGTAAAAGTGTGGAAGTTGCTAAAGCTCCTTTCAAAAAGGCAGGTGAAGGAATATCTTTCGTGGATCCTTTTTAGAAAATACCTGAAGCTGGTGTTTTGGATCTATATCATTTTTAATATTTCGTGGGGTTTGAATTACAACAGGCTTGGAATTGCACATCAATTATCATTAAATGTACAGCCATACACAACCGGTGAACTCATGGAACTTACCGGTGCTTTACAACAAAAAATGAATTTTTATGCTGCACGTACCAATGAGGCAGGGAGAGAAAAATTAGGATATACAGCAAATGTGGCTGCTGAAGGGTTACTGTCTTTTAACGAGGCGGCGAAAGAATATCCTTTTCTTTCTTATTCAACACCTTCCATGAAACCATCTTTATATAGTCATTTAGCGCATTTGTTTGGTTTTACTGGCTATTATAATCCATTTACCGGTGAGGGACAATTACAAACCACTGTTCCTGTTTTTATGAAACCTTATATAATAAATCATGAAATAGGACACCAGGTTGGATATGCAAAAGAAAACGAAGCCAATTTTATTTCTTTCTTAACGGGTCGTGTGTCTGCAAATGATGAAGTGCGTTACTCCATCTATTTTGATATGTACTTATATGCTGCCCGTGATTTAGGAAGCAGAGATTCTGTTGCCTTACAACAATTAAAACAACAATGGCACCCGCAGGTAAAAAAAGATTATGATTATCTGATTGCCTTTTTAGCAAAGAACAGTAATATGGTTGAACCATATATGACCGGTATATATGACCAGTTTCTGAAATTTAACAGGCAACCAAAAGGCAGAAGAACCTACAGTGAAGTAGTGGCATGGTTAGTAGCTTACATGAAA
>JACDAZ010000543.1 GCA_013695175.1 Flavisolibacter sp.
ATAATCAACAGGTTTGTCTTCGGGTTCATCAGAAATATTTGCCGGATGAACTTTTGATGCCTGCCACGGAGTAAGTTTAGCAATTTTTATTCCCATATAAGCAAAAAATATGGTCATAAAAGGACTGATAATATTAAAGAAGCAAAATGGTGCATATATAAACGTTGACACACCCAGTACGGCAGACTGTGTGGCACCACATGTATTCCATGGTACCAATACAGATGTTACCGTTCCGGAATCTTCGAGCGTTCTGCTTAAATTTTGTGGTGCTAAATTTCTTTCTTTATAGGTTGCAGCAAACATTTTTCCCGGAACCACTATTGATAAATACTGATCGGAAGCTGTAACATTTACAAACATGCAAGAGCCTGCAGTAGTAGCTACGAGGGCGCCGTTTGATTTTGCTCTTTTAACCATGGGCCTGGTGATCCTGTGCAGCAATCCTGCTTCTTCCATAATGCCACCAAAACTTAGTGCACTTAAAATAAGCCAGATGGTGTTGAGCATTCCAAACATACCTCTTGATTTCAACAGATCGGTTGCAATCGCATTATCAGTTTGTACAGACACTTCACCACCCATGGCATTCATGAGTGCCATGTATGATTGTTTTGCATAATCACCTGCAGGTCCGGCAACTTCTTTTATGATATGTGGCTGAAAGATCATGGCAAACACACCACCTAATACTGTTCCTATTAAAAGAGCTGGAATAGCATTTACTTTTTTTATGATCATATAAATAACGAGAGCGGGTACTAAAAACAACAATGGATTTATATTGAACTTACCTTGAATAGCAGTTGCCAGTGCATCTGTATTTTCTGCCGATGTAACATGATCAGTAAATACACCAATACCCAGGAAAATCAATAAAGCAATGATCACACTGGGTACCGTGGTGTACATCATATAACGTATATGTGTAAACAAATCAGTACCTGCCATAGCCGGTGCCAGGTTGGTGGTATCTGACATGGGAGAAATTTTATCGCCAAAATAAGCACCTGAAATTATTGCCCCCGCAATCAATCCTTCGTGTAAATTCAATGCTTTTCCAATTCCCAGTAAAGCAATTCCCACAGTTGCAACAGTGCTCCATGAGCTACCTGTTGCCACGCTTACCACGCTGCAAACAATAACGGTAGCAAATAAAAATATAGTAGGATTTAAAACCTGTAATCCATAATAAATCATTGCGGGCACAATACCGCTGATCAGCCAGGTGCCGGCAAGGGCACCAATAAGTAAAAGAATCAGTATAGCTGACATGGAAGCCGATATGCTGTTTACCGCTCCCTGCAATAATTTTTTAAATGGAAATCCTAAATAAATACCGACAATGGCTGCCGCAGCGGCCGCTATAATTAAAGCTATCTGGTTGGGTCCGGAAGTAGCCATGTCGCCATAAAAAATAACATTGATGGTTAACAATGCAACGAGGACAAGAATGGGCACTAAAGCCAAAAACAATCCGGGTGTACGTGTAGCAATAGATTTTGATCCTTCCATATATTTTATTAGCTGCCTAAATTATGGTTTTTTATGAGCAGGATAGGCATAATTATGATCCCTATCGGGTTGAAACTGACAAAAATCAATTATCAAAATAATACAAGTCATTTCCTGCTCCTCCTTTAAACTTCATTTTTGTGTTATAAAATTGAAAATGAAATGGAAACAATTACAACAACAACTAATACACTAAACCCGGTTCTGGTTGCTGATAATCAAAGAACATCATTATTTAAAAGATTTTTAAGCTGGAGTGAAGACCAGGAAACATACAGGTTTGGCTGGTTAGCCATAGCCCTTGTAGGTCATGGATGTGTCATTACACCTATCACCATGTTTTCAATAGTATTATCGGGAAATTTTATTGCTTTTTGGATCCTGGCTATTGTTGCTATGATGCTTGCCCTGGTAACTAACCTGGCAGCTATGCCTACCAGGGTTACTATTCCTGCATTCTTCTTAAGCATAGTCATTGATCTCTATATTATAATTTCTTGCATGATTGCAGGTTTTGATATTTCGAGAACATATATTTAATTAAGGCAGGAAACAGCCATTGAGGAATATGATGCTGCAACCTAAACCGAACCTGCTTACTTAGTGTTCTCTTTTTGTAAGATAAAGAGCCAGCTTTTTTAGCGGCTCTTTTCTTTTTGAAAGAACGGCTATATCTTCCAGGTGGTTGAATGCCTGCAGTAAAAATTTTTCTTTTAATTCTTCTGCCCATTCATCTACTTTACATTTTTTATAGATATCCAGCACATCATCTACTTTATTAGCATGATCTTCTTCTAAAAGCCGGTCCAGCTTTTCTTTATATTCCGGAGATGCTGTTTCCATAGCATGTATGAGCAAAAAAGTTTTTTTATTTGCTTTTATATCGCCACCTAACTGTTTTCCAAATTTCTTTGGGTCACCAAATGCATCAAGGTAATCATCCTGAACCTGGAAAGCCAGACCCAGTTTTCTTCCAAATTCGTATAAAAGATCCTGGTTGCGTTTACCGCTACCACCGAGTATGGCACCCATTTGTAAACTAGCAGCCAGTAAAACGGAAGTTTTTAAACTAATCATATGTTCATATTCTTCAAAACGGATATTTTGTATTTTCTCAAAATCCATATCCAGTTGCTGACCCTCACATATTTCTCTTGCTGTTTTATTAAATAAAGCAATAAGTTGTTTTACATATTTTGATGAAACCTTGTTCAAATACTCATAAGCCTGGATCAGCATAACATCACCTGCGAGTAAAGCCGTACTGCTGCCCCATCTTTCATGAACGGTTTGCATGCCCCTGCGCAAAGGAGCTTTATCCATTATATCATCATGTATCAATGTAAAATTGTGAAAGAGTTCAATTGCTGTTGCTACATCCCATGCATCCGGTAGTATTTCATCAAAAAGTTCATTTCCCATCAGGCATAATACAGGACGCACACGCTTGCCACCTAATTGTAAAAAATAATTGTTGGGTTCATAAAGACTTTGCGGTTCTTTTGGAAAATGATCTACAGAAAATTTATCAATGAATTGAGATGATAGGTCTTCAAACGAATACATAGTGAAAATTAAAAGTGAGAATGCGAATTGCGAAATTAAAAATCAAAATAATTATATTATTTCAAATTAGATTTATTGATTTTTGCTGTTTTACCAGAAGATGTAAATATTGCGGTTAATTCGTTAGCTTCTTTTAATAAATCCTGTAGCTGACCTGAATTATAAACTTTTGATTCTACAATAAGTTCCAGCCAAAATGCACATTCATCTGCTTCCTCTTCAACAATGCCAATTTTAGAAATAAATTCCGATTGTGACCTGGCTCTGCATGCTGCCCGATAATTTGCTCCTACACTCGTTGCAGAACGTAATAATTGTTTTATTAATACATCAGAAATTTTGTTTGAAGGAGTTTGTTTAATAAGAGCTATTATGTTTAAAGCAAACTTCTTTGTTCTTAATTTTAATTCAATACTCATTAAACATATTTAAAATTGGTTATTCTACTTACAATTCATTTCGCATTCCGCAATTAAACTTTCGAATTTCATTCAGCTTTTTTCTTTTTCCGCTTCGCCTTAGGTTTTGCTATTACAACATCCGTTTCTGTTGATGTTGCAAGTACCCATTCGTAATCCAGTTGTCGTTTATCGAGGTTGGCAGCAACAACTTTAATTCTTACCCTATCTCCCATCCTGAATTTTCTTCCGCTTCGGGCTCCAACTAAAGTGTAATCTTCCTGCACCAATAAAAATTCATCATATTCTGCAAGGCTGGCTATACTTACCATGCCCTCGCATTTGTGTTCAATGGTTTCTACCCAAAAACCAAATGCAGCAACCCCACTGATAACCCCTTCAAACTCCTCGCCCAAAAAGTTGCGCATGTATTCAACCTGTTTGTATTTATTGGCAGCTCTTTCTGCTTCCATGGCAGCTCTTTCTCTTTCACTGCTATGCCTGCATTTTTGCTCCATCTTTTTATCTGGCTTTATATTATCCGTCAATACATCCTGTAATACACGATGAACCAGGATATCGGGATAGCGCCGAATGGGCGAAGTAAAATGACAATAACTTTCAAAACCCAAACCATAATGACCAATATTTTCTGTTGTATAAACTGCTTTAGCCATTGTTCGGATACCTAATTGCTCAAGCACATGTTGCTCCGGTTTGCCGTGAGCATCCTGCAGCATTTGATTGAAAGATGATGCAATAGC
>JACDAZ010000544.1 GCA_013695175.1 Flavisolibacter sp.
TCTATGGCGATACATTAATTGAAGAAAAAACAGATGCCTGAAAAAAATAATCATACTAATAAAAATGCTGTGGATGCGCTTTTTTGGCGGGAAGAAATTCTGCAGGTATTGTATTGGATGGAAGGAGAAGGTTTGGAAACAGCAGTTCCTTTCAGCCGGTTAATGGTTTTATTAAATACCACTCCTGAAAATTTATTATTTCATCTTAAAAAAAATATAGAAGCTGGTTATCTGCAAACTGGTGATGATGGAATAAGTGAAAACAGTTCAGTAAAAATGACCTCATTCGGCAAAAAAGAAGCAGGAGGTATTTTTAGAAATGCATTTGAAGGCATGCAAAAAGGCGGGCATGGTGAGTGCGGACCTGATTGCGAATTCTGTTACGTTGAAGGTGAGAAGCTGGAAGATTGCGTTCATAATTGTGCCGATAGCAGACATCATCATTGATTACTATGGAAAGTATTTTTTTATCAGACACGGACTACGAACAACTGGCTTCCCAAACGGAAGACCTGATTGCTAAGATAGATGACCTTCCCTACCCCAAAGTAAAAGATGATGTGCAGGAGCTACTGCAAAATTTTGATATGCTTCACCGCGAAGCACTGACGCGGTTATTCAAAGAAATTATCATTAGCTTTCCGGCATTACAAACAAAAATGGAAAATGATAAAGCAGTACATTTATTGTTCAGCCTGTACGACTTGTTTCAAAACGACATTCAAAATGATGTTTTGTCAAGAGAAGAACTATTGCATGGCAACGGCAACGATAAATACCCTCGATGGATACCTGTTGGCAATGCAAACGAACTGAAAGAAAACACAGCGTACAAATATGCCGAGGAAGGTGAAGTTGTGTTGATTTGCAAAACGGATGGCAACATTTACGCAGTGAAAAACTGTTGTGGTAATACAGCTTTGCCACTGGATGGTGCGGCTATAGAAAAAGGTTATCTAATTTGTCCGTGGCATGGTTGCGCATATAACTTGTCAGATGGCTTTATGGAGACAAACCGGATGAAACAATTAATAAAATACCCGGTTACCATTGGTGACAATGGTGAAATAAGACTCGGATTAAATATGTAAGCCCCATCAACTAAAGGGGAGCAATATAAATTTCAAATAGCTTCTTATGCATCAAAAACTTCCTCCATTTTCTGCAATCATTATTGTTATGATTGTTTTGAGTTCGTGCAAACAAAATACTGCAGACAATAACAACCTGCCTGTTTCTATGGACGACTCTTCCCGTGTTATAATTGATCGGGCTATTGCTTATGCCGGCGGCTATGATGCCTGGCAGCAAAAGAAGACTTTATCGTTTGATAAAAAAAGTATCAGCTACGATAGCGCCGGTAATGTTGTTCGTGAGTTAGACCAGCATCTTGATTATATGATGATGCCGGAGTTTCGTGCAAAGGTTACTTACAAGCTTCACGATACTGCAATTACAATGGTGCACGACGGGCAAAAAGCACGGAAGTACTACAACGATAAAATATCCAATGAGCAAAAAGATATTGATGGTGCCTGGAACTCATCGTTTGGCTCTCAATTCGTGATGTGCATGCCTTTCAAGCTGAAAGACCCGGGTATAAAAGCTGAATATGTAGGACAGATGACGTTAGCCGATAGTGTTCTGGCGCAGGTTGTTAAAACATCCTACATCAAAGGCGCCGGAAGCAATCCGGATCATATATGGTATTATTATTTTGAACCCGGCACAGGAAAATTGCTTGCAAATTCATTAAATGGAAAAGATAATTATTGGGATTATACCCGCTATGAAAAATTTGAAAATGCAAATGGCCTACTGCTGCCTTCAGTGAGGAGAGGGTACACAGCAGACACTTTAAATAAACCGGGTAAAATGATTTCGGAAAGCAGACATTTTAATATAGCTTTTGATAAAGCACTTCCTGAAGATCATTTCAAAATAAAGGATGGCAAGTGAACAAAAGGTTTTAATTGCGGGCGTAGGCAACGAATTGCGGCAGGATGACGCTTTTGGTGTGTTACTAGCGCAAAAACTTCAAACTGAATCTTCATTTCCTCCTTCTGTGAAAGTGATGGAGATTGGTTCGGGAGGCATTCATTTGGTACAGCAGTTGTTTGATAAATATGATGTGCTGATTTTGCTGGATATTGTAAAATGGGGCGGCGCATCTGGGACTATTCATTTTAAAGAAGTGGAAGTAAAAGATATTGCCCAATTACCAAAAGCTGAGCAAAATGAATTTTTAGCAGACATGCACTACATTAATCCGTTAAAAGCTTTAATGATGGCAAAGGCATTGAATGTTTTACCAAAGCAGGTTTTATTTTTAGGATGTGAATCAGAAGAACATGAAGAAATTGGTATTGGATTGAGTGAAGCAGTGGAGGCAGCATTGCCGCTTGCTTTTTCCAAAATTATGGAATGGATAGCCAGCAATGCGAAAATGAAAACAAATTTGCAACCGAGTAACAATGAGGCAAAATAGTTTTAATTATCTACTCAACTTTTGCGGATGCAGTAAGCTGGTTGGCTAATTCTTAAATCGCTTTTAAGGCAGGTGAATTTGTTACTTCTTCTAATTTCAATGTTCCTTTCTGGTCAGCAAAGAACAGAACCGGGTCATAAGGAATGACGGCTTCCACTGGCAAATCTATATGGCTGCAAAATTCACGAATAGCATTTTCATCTTCATCACTCTTAACTTTATTTGCCACCGCCACAATTTTTTTTATTTATAATTCTTTCCCCATTCGTTAAAAACGGGCGGCAGCTTCCATAGAACGATAATAAGCCTCTATCACACACAGTTCACTACCCTAAAGTCGTGCCCGTGCAGATGCATGGGGGTGACGCATCATAGAATTGTTTGTAAGCACAAGGCGAAGGTTTTCGCCTTTGTCAATCATTATTCTGTCGGCTTCTGTAACTGTCTTTTTATCTAATGCCTAAATATAGCGGTCATGTTGCCCCGTAAGGATTAAATGCAATGTTCTTGTACGTCCTTAGGGCAATGATGTTTTTATTGATGCCTGTAGCAATTGTAGTTGAGTGTTACAATATCTCCACCCACATGC
>JACDAZ010000545.1 GCA_013695175.1 Flavisolibacter sp.
GCTATCGAAGAAAATGGCATTAGTTTAATGACTATTCGCAGTGCGCTGGTCCGGCTGCATACGCGGAGCGTTTATGGCAGCCTAGACCTTTTTGGTACTTTTTGTGGCAATGCCAAAAAGTACATAAGAATATTATGTCTAATAACGTAAGGTGCATCTAATAATCAAACATACTGATGTCACTTTTTTTGCATGCCCAAAAAAAGTAACCAAACCAGCAGGCAGGGAAAAGGCAGGACGATTCAATGCGAAACATTCTTTAAAGTTCACCACCCAAGCTTATGAATCGTCCGAGTCAACAGTCTGAAGTTGTAAAAATTTAGGGTCATCACTCTGCTGCGTGTTATTCGCAGCAACGGGAGGCGCTGGTTTTTCGTTAAATCATCCGCATTATCGAATGATAAGTTGTAACGAAAAAAAGGCGCTGATTCAGTCTTTATGTTTTTGAGTAGTATTTGAGTTTAATTAAAAATTTTTAAACTGACGACAGCTCCAGCGCCTGCAGTATTTCCGCATAACATGACCACTATGCTATCGAAGAAAATGACCGCAATGAATGACTGTTGCCTTTGCGCTGGCCCGGCTGCATACGCGGAGCGTTTATGGCAGCCTTGATTTTTGCTCAACTTTTCAATAATTCGTCTATGATAAAGATTGATTTCTTAAATATCAATTCATATGTTTAAGCAACAATAAAGAATTTTTAAATTTTTACTCTTTCATTTTACATTTTATATTCTTAACCATTATTAACCTTAATAAGTATCACTTTGCTTAAACCTGTCGTTAAATGAAGTGTCTGACTCTCAGAAAATAATTAAAAACAAATAAAACATCTATGAAAAAAATTATTACAAGTGCTTTAGTATTAGCATTAGCTTTTGGCTCAGCACAAGCCCAAAAACTTCCGGCGACAAAGGAAAAGGTTATAACAAAGAAAATAGAATGGGTGGTTATGATAAGCTGAATTTAACAACAGACCAAAAATCACGTTTAGATGCATTAAAAGCAACTTACAAACAACAAGCTGCTGATCTTAAAAACAATACGCAGTTGAGTGATGAACAAAGAAAAACTCGTAAAAAAGAATTACATCAAAATTTCAAAAGCCAGGCTGATGCTATTTTAACACCAGCACAAAAAGAGCAATTGTCTCAAATGAAAGCCAACAGGACGGCAAAAGGCAAAAACGAAAATTTTAAAGGTGCTAAAGGTAACAAGACGGCAATGGGTGCAAGAGGTGAAGGTTTTCAAAAAGAATTAAACCTTACTCAAGACCAGCAAGCAAAAATGACACAGATACGCTCTGAATACAGAACAAAATTGCAGGTTTTAAGAAATGATAATTCATTACATCAGGAGCAAAAAAGAACAAAAATGCAGGATTTGATGAAGGCTCAACAAGAACAGGTAAAAACCATTCTTACTAAAGAACAGATTGAAAAAATGGAATCTGTAAGAAAAGAACGTAGTGCAAGATTTACCAGGTAATTTTTACAAGTCAATATCCAAATAAAATAAAAGACCGTGACCACACGGTCTTTTTTATTTTTGTACGATGAAAAAGAGAGCAGGTTTTGAAAAATTTTTCTCTGTTAAGAAAGGATCAGCAAAAAAAGAGGAAATAAAACAAGAGAAAAGAAAATGGAAAAAAGAAAGATCTGATAATATAGAAGCCAAAAAAGAAAGCCTGAAAACAAAGCAACCTGTTTTTAAACGCAAGGAAGTTGAAGCACAAATGCCCCTAAACAAATACATTGCACATAGTGGTATTTGTTCCAGAAGAGATGCAGTTGAATTAATAAAAGCAGGCAAGGTAAAGGTGAATAATGAATTGATATTAGAACCCGGGCATAAAATAGAACCCACCGATGGGGTAACTGTAGGGGGTAAAAAAATTCAACCTGTAAAAAATCTCGTTTATATTTTACTCAATAAACCCAAAGATTATATAACAACTACTGAAGACCCTCAAAACCGTAAAACAGTTTTGGACCTTATTAAAAGGGCAACATCGGAAAGAGTTTATCCAGTAGGAAGGTTAGACAGAAATACTTCTGGTGTTTTGTTATTTACAAATGATGGTGACCTTTCTCAGAAACTTACTCATCCGAGCAATGAAATAAAAAAAGTGTATTCAGTAACGTTAGACAAGCCACTTACAAAAAAAGATTTTGAAGCCATATTAGCAGGAGTACCACTTGAAGATGGAATTGCTAAAGTAGATGCACTGGCTTTTGCTGATCCAAAAGATCTGAAACAGGTGGGCATCGAAATTCATAGCGGTAAAAACAGGGTGGTGCGCCGTATTTTTGAACATTTTGGTTATGATGTAAAAGGTCTTGACAGGGTTATTTTTGCAGGACTTACCAAAAAAAATATTCTTCGTGGCAAATGGCGTTTCCTGACTGAAAAAGAAGTTCGCGATTTGAAGTATTTTAAAAAAGGAAAATAAATTTTGAACATGTAGTTGCCTTCTTCATAAATAAATTTCAAATCATGTTATTAAAAATAGAAGAACAGGTTTTGTTGGAAACTGATGATTTTATAGCCATTAATAAACCACCCGGACTTTTAAGTATTCAGGACAGAGCAGGAAAAGAAACTTCATTGAAACAAATTTTACAACAAAGATTTGAAAATATATTTACTGTACACAGGCTGGATAAAGAAACAAGTGGTATTATTGTTTTTGCAAAACATGAAGAAGCACATAAACACCTTTCGCAACAATTTGAAAAAAGACAAACAGTAAAAATATATAATGGATTTGTATTAGGAATATCTGCTGAAAAAAAGGGTGTTATTAATGAACCCATAGCCGAACATCCTGTAAAAAAAGGTTCAATGACGGTTCATAAAAAAGGAAAAGAAAGCATTACTAATTACGAAGCATTAGATTCCTTCAGATTTTATTCATGGATGCAGTTTCAAATTCTTACCGGAAGAACTCACCAAATACGTGTTCACATGAAACATCTTGGACATCCGATAGTTTGTGATGTTTTATATGGTGATGGTAAACCCATCTTAATGTCGCAATTAAAATATAGATATAATTTATCAAAATCAGAAGAGGAAGAAAGACCTATTTTAAACCGGGTTGCCTTGCATGCATCTGAATTTAAATTTGTTGATATACATGGTAAAAATGTAGAATTAAAAGCTCCTTTACCAAAAGATCTAAAGGCAACTTTAAATCAACTTCAGAAAATAAAAAACAAACTCCCTTAGTTGTAGACAGTTATTTATTTTATTAATTAATTATAAATATTACCTGTTAAGCCTGTTAATCATTATAAAGTCTCTGAAAACTCCTTTGCTTCCGGCTGTGCCTTTAGCTATTAAACCTGCACGTACAGCTCTATCCCATGGTGGTAAATAAGTTCCGTCAACAGGTGTTTCATTCAACGTAATAAAGTCTCTTCTATTAAGGCTGTATTGGAATGTCACATCCTTACCGTTTCGTACCAGCATGCGCAACTGTGTTTTATTTTTTAAAGCAACAGGTTGTGAAGAAATAGTACTGTCAATATCATCTTTTACTCTAATTACTTTGATTGAACCGTTATCAATAACGGCTTTTATAACATTTCTTTCATCACCAATTATAGTTATACCGGTTTGTGCTTTTGACTTATTGGTTTGTACTGTTGTAGTAACATCATAATTTAAGGTATAGGTTTTTTGCCCTAAAAAGGCGCCGGTTGCTGTAGGTAATGCACCTAATTCTAATTTACCTCTTCTTAATTTTCTGTCCGGATTTTGAAATACACTCCACTGCCATTGATTTAAATGACCATCCTGGAAATCATCTTTAATAAATCCTGGTGGTGCAACATCCTTAGCATTATCATCTTTAATAAATTCTATCCAATCGTCTTCTGTGAACCTGTATTCCATAATTAATCCCTGCCTGCCAACATATACATCACCACTCCTGTCATAAGCATGATACATAAAATAGTTTCGTCCATCTTTTTCTATAGGTGTCCCATGCCCGGGACATTTCCATTTTTCATCGCCCACCAAAACAGGGTTCTTTTCATATTTCTCCCATGGACCATGTAAACTTTTAGAACGTGCCACACCGTTAGCATATGTACAGCCGCGGCCACAACATCCTGCAGCTGCATAAAAAGCATAATACCATTCATTACGTTTTATAACAGATAATCCTTCAATTAAATTGGCTTCCCAGGGTTTATCATTTCTAAATATTTCCTTTCTTTCTCCAATCAAAGCTGTTCTATCTTCATTTAATTCCTGTATCCAGTTGGGAGTTGGTAAATTCACACTATTTGCATCTTCTTTCCAAATCATGTAAAGCTTTCCATTTTCATCTCTCATAGGAAATGCATCTATAGAACCAACTTCCTGACAAATTATAGGTCCATGATCACGATATGGTCCTTCAGGTTTAT
>JACDAZ010000012.1 GCA_013695175.1 Flavisolibacter sp.
ATTTTCTAATTTATCACCTGCCATACCCTGCACCTCTACTGCAGCGGGTTTGATAGAGTTGATTAATGTTACAATATGTCCCGGTGGATTTTCTGGTCTTTTAATAGCTGCATCCACTGCGCCACAACTGCTATGACCAAGTACTAATATAAGCTTTGTGCCTAATGCCAGGTATGCATATTCTATAGTACCATAGGTAGCTTGAGCCATTACTTGTCCTGCCGTACGACTTACAAATAAATCTCCAAATCCCTGGTCGAATAAAATTTCTGATGAAACCCTGGAATCGGAGCAACCAACAATGGTAGCAAAAGGTTTTTGGCCTTCAGACAAACGTCTTATTAATGCGGGATCCTGCCGTGGAAAAATACTTTTTGACCGTTGAAAACGCTCATTGCCGCCAGTTAATTTTTGTAAAGCAAAATAAGGGTTACTATAAGCTGAATCTCTGTTGACAATGTAATTATCTTTTCTCCATTGCGCTGAATCTGTTTTTACTATTGTAGTGGCAGGCGTTTTTTTTGGTGTATTTTTTTGTTGTGCACAAGATTGAAATGATGTAAAGAAAAGAAATAACCCAACGACAAGACTATTTTTTAAATTCATAACAGATTTTGATTAAAATTAAAGAATATGTTGCTACAATTACATTACCATAGTTAAATACCTTTTAGCGGTTATCATGAGCGCTTAGGTTAGGGAATGATTTTTTTTAAGGAACGATCTTTCTAAAACCAAGAGAATATTACTCTTAAACATGCTTTTAATTGATTAGCAAAAACATGCAAGAGATTTTATTTGGGCATTGAATTTTGTTGTAATTCATTTTGTTTAGACTTTGCAATAGCAGCAGGACTTCCAAAAATGTAAAACATTTTCTTTTTGAAACCAGATGCTTCTTTAACATCAACATACATATCCTTATACTCATGAAAATTGAGATAAAGAGGATTTAATTTGTTTTCAATTTTGGTGGTAATGCCATAAGTGGGTCTTTCTTCTTCGGGCTGATAAGAATTAAAAAGCCGGTCCCAGAAAATAAAAATTATTCCAAAATTTTTATCAAGATATTTTTCATCTGATCCATGATGAACACGATGATTAGAGGGAGTAACTATTAGCCATTCAATGAGGGGATGTAATTTCTTTATATATTCTGTGTGTTGCCAAAACTGAAAAAGTACCCCAATTTGGTGAACTATAAAAAAAATAACCGGGTGAAATCCTGCAAAAGCCAGTGGTAAAAAAAATACTAATTTAAAATGTTGCATCCAGCTTAAGCGAAAAGATACAGTAAGGTTGTAAGTTTCTGCAGTATGATGTACTACATGGGTGGCCCAAAAAAATCTGTTGAAGTGTGCTACACGATGGGCCCAGTAGCTGCAGATATCGTAGAGGAGCAGGCAAGGGATAATGGTCCACCAATTTAACTCCATACGCCAGGGTACCATGTTGTAAATAAAAACAGTTCCGTATATTAAACTTACCTTAAAAAGAAGGTTGATTCCTAAATTTCCTAATCCTACAAACAACGACCCGAAAGCTTCTTTAGTATTGTATTGGTTCTTCTGGATCTTCCATGAATACCAGGCTTCAAGTAAAGTAAAAAAAGCCATTGCAGGAATGGCATAAACAATTAAATCAGCCGAAGATTTTTCTATCTCCGTAATGGCATTATAAGGTATACGATCTGCTCCGAAAATATCCATCATAATTAATAATTAAGTTCCTGCAATTGGATTGTAGCCAAATAGGTTCTCAAAAAACAATCCACTTTCAATGTTTAAACAAAGACGAATTCGAAAAGTTGGCAAAGAATTGATTATTTGTTATTTATATCAATTTTGGTTCACTTTAATCTTGTTTGAGTTAATGGCAGGGGTTCCCCAAAGAGCATCATTTCGGGGAATTGTTTTTAATAGTTTCTAAAAAAATTATTAATCTCTTCAGTTTTATAACTGCCTAATTGATAATTGCGATATTTAAAAATTATAATAACCTGAAAACAGGAGTGCTCTAATTCAATATAATTGTTTCAATCAGTGGCTGCGAGTGAATACTATAATTCAGACATTTAAAAAGATCAAAGAAAATGTTCAGATAGTTTCCACACTTTGACGAGGCTGGCAAGGTTATTTTATATAGTGATGAGACAAGATTTTATTTAAAACAATTAAACGGTTTTTTTTTATGGGAAATCTATTGTATATCATAGCAGTAATCCTGATAATAGGATGGCTTTTAGGAATGTTTGCTTTTAATGTTACTGGCGGGCTTATTCATATTTTAATTGTTATTGCGGTTATTCTTTTTCTTGTGAAATTATTAGGCGGAAGGAGAGGGATCTAATAGATCTTAAAAAAATACTGCTTTGGTCAATATTCTTGGCCAAAGCTTTTTTATGTCTATAATAATTTAATTATAGATATTCAGGAAAATATGATCTGACTTGTTGCACCATTAAATACCTCTATCTACTTACTTACATAAAATATGCGATTATTTTCATCAAAAATGAATTAGCCATAATACTAAATCAGAAAATTATTTTAGTTTCTAACCTTGATAAGTAGCAAAGAATTAATTAGTTATAAACGATAAAATAAAATTTGATAGTTGGCAAGGTTATTTATGCATTAACTATCGATAAGTTATTTATTATTTTTTAAAATATTTTTTTATGGGAAATCTATTGTATATCATAGCAGTGATCCTTATTATTGGATGGCTTTTAGGAATGTTTGCTTTTAATGTCTCCAGCGGACTTATACACATTTTAATTGTAATTGCTGTTATTTTATTCCTGGTAAAGTTATTAGGCGGAAGCAGGAGTATTTAATAACTTTTAAATATCAAATAATGCTTTAGCCAGTGAACTTATTGGCTAAAGCCTTTTGATAAAAATCATGATTGAAAACTTTTTAAGTTTTGAATTTACTTCTTAATCTTGGGCGATTACACTAAAATGCTATTGTGTAGTATTTTAAATCCTCAGATTAATATCTTCTCTACATTACATTTTTAAAATTTAAAAGACTTCTCCTTCAATATATAATGGAGGTATTTCAATTTTTAAAATAGCCCTATAAAAATAGGAGTTCTATGGGAACGAACTATTCTGTCTTAAAGCCAGATTATAATAATAATATAATTTATGCTGCTGCTGAAGAAGAAGCTGTATATTTATTTATAAATGAAAAACGTAGCAGGCAAAATCATACTTCTTGTCTTTCTGTTTATTGCATTAAGTTATAATGTACCGTTACTCCATTCCAACAACTTCAATCAAAAAATTAATACTGAATTCTCTTTACAAGAGGAGCATGTTCTTGCAGGTGATTTAGAATTAAATCAATATGGCAGGACCAGTTCTGTTATTACTTATAGTTGTAAAAATCTGATTACTTTTTTTCTGACAGATTTTATGGCTGATACTTTTAATTACAGCCTGCAAGTAAAATCTGCAAAGGGATTTCTTCTTCTTAAAAAACATCTTTCATTAATTTACGTATACCATAATTTCTGGTAAAATCATTTTCCTCTTTATTTATTAGACACATTCTTGTAAGAATGTAATTCATCTATTATATCACACGTAAATTATTAATTTATGCCTCCGCATATAACTACCGCTATTATATTAATTGGAATCATTGCTGCATTTATTGGAGTTTTCAAATTTGTTCATTATAAAGACAATAGGAAAGAACAATCTGAAAATCTATAATCTTTGTAAATAATGTTATTAAAAGAAGAAATAAACAGTTATTAATTAAAATTTTCAATTCAATTTATAGTTAGTATCAACAGGAACCCCTTTAGTGATTGTTTGATATACCACGCAATATCGTTCAGTTAATTTTTTTAAAGATTCCAATTGTTCTGTTGTTGCATTTGATTGCAAATTAAAATTCATCCGGATAATTTTAAATCCTACGGGTGCTTCTTTTGATACTCCAAGGGTACCACGAAAGTCTAAATCTCCTTCAGCCGTAATTTCGCCTTCAGTTATTTCTATACCAATAGCGGTTGCAACTGCACTTAGTGTAACACCGGCGCATGCTACCAGAGCTTCCAAAAGCAGATCTCCGGAACAGGCCTGTAATCCACTGCCACCTGTAGCAGGATGTAAGCCTGCATCTATTAAGGAGCGTGAAGTTTCCAATTTACATGAAATACCTTCACCTAATCTTCCATTAACTTTTAAAGTAACTAGTGAAGATTCTGGTTGGTCACGATATTTTTCCTTTAAAGGAGATTGAATCTTTTTTAATTCATCAGCATTCATAATAGCAATTTATATACTTAAAGATAATGATGCCCTTTAATGTGGAATTTATTAAATAAAACTGCTCCGTTTTTCCGGAGCAGTTCAAAACTTACATGCAAACATTAAAACCTGAGCTGTAAGTATTTTATTGCTTATTAATGCGTATGAACATCTGGGTTAGTGGAGTTGAACACACCTGCTGGATTATATTCCCATACCCATCCATGTTCTTGTTGTACACAAGAATTTCCGGATTTCTTATGTCAAAAGTTGCATTGACCAGGGAAGGTTTCATAAAATGATGTCCCATTCCAGGTACTATTACTTCTATATCTATATAGCCATCTTTAATGGCATTATCAAAATTTCTAT
>JACDAZ010000047.1 GCA_013695175.1 Flavisolibacter sp.
TTCAGGAAAGAGATTGAAGGCCGTTTCACAAAGCCAAAGTGTTACTATTTGTTCATTAAATAAATTTATCCCGTACGCATGGTTCTGGCTTAATAAATCTTAGGAGAGTTTCCATTGTAAATGTATAGTAATCTTTATCATTTTACGTTATAACAAATGTTATAACTTAGCATCAAATTTAAGTTATGCCCGGTAAAACCACAGGTGGTAAGTTGAGTTCGAAATCAGTAAAATCAAAAAAGGCATCAGCAAAATCCAAAAGCTATTTAACTGCATCGCGTATTCAAAGGGTTCAGGAGCCTTTAACAAACTATAAAATCAGGGCAGGAACAGCCATCACATCAAAAATAAGAGCCATTGGTAATTCAAAAGGGGTGATCCTGAACAGCCAGCTAATGGAAGCAGCAGGCATCAATGCCGATGCTGATATAATTATTCGGGCAGATAAAGGAAAGATTGTTATTGAAGCAATAAAGGAGGATGTGAACACCAATTTGTCAGGCTGGGACAAACAATTTAAACAAGTTATTAAAACAGGCGCCAAACCGGAAAAGGATTTTTTTGGCGGAATGGAAAATGAGTTTGATCAAAAGGAGTGGTAAATGAAACAGTTTGATATTTATATTGTAGCGATGAATCCAACAAAAGGATCAGAGATTAATAAAACGAGGCCATCTGTAATCGTTTCTCCAAATGTCCTCAATAAACATCTCAACACTGTTATCATTGCACCCTTAACAACTACCATCAAAAATTATCCCTCAAGAGTGCTTAGTAATTTAGTGGGACAACCGGGTGAAATAGCTCTTGACCAGATAAGAGCTGTAGATAAAGAAAGGTTGAAGAAAAAAATTGGTTCCGTTGATAGAAAAACCGCAGAGAATATTAAAAAGGTTTTGCACACCATGTTCTCATAAATCATTACTTCTTCTCATGACAATAACCATTCATTACTAATATTATTATTTCCTCATTTTCATCAGTTCCTCAATTTCATCAGTTCCTCAATGTCATCCTGTCCCGAAAGCTATCGGGATTGTTTCAGGATCTTTCTCTAATTGCATTTTATTAAATAAGGGAAAGATGCTGATATACATCAGCATGACTGGTTGTTGTCATCCTGACACAGGTCAGGATATTCATCAGGTATTGATTGTTCGCAAGTAATAAAGGAGGGTGGTTTATTAATTGCTCAAAAGGTGACAATTAAAGATGGTAAGTTAGTTGCGATTGCAAAGGAATAAATAGTTATACTGCTAAACGAATTATTTAAGGAGGCCTTAAAAAATCATTCCATGAACAATGCATCCATGGTAACTTCATTCTGTACTAAGGACGTGTAATATGCATTTCTTCTAACCCCATAGGTGGTAACCATAGTAAGAAATAAAGTTTTTTTTGTTTTTGTATTCTCTCTAAAAACATTGATCTTATTCTGTAGTTCAGTTGCATACTTCTTATCTATCACGAACGCTGAAAGAGAGAACTTCATTTCGCATACATTAATACACAAATCCTGCCTGTCCAGTAACAAATCAATCTGTGTTCCAGATTCTCTATTCCTGGTTACATGTCTCCATACGGAAACTTCGGTTAACACTCCACCAATTTGCAATGCTTTCCTTATTTGCAAAACGTGTTTTTGGCAGATTGCCTCAAAAGCAAAACCTCCCCAGCTTGTGTAAGATGATCCTGTAGATAAACGCAACCAGGTACCTGCACCGGTGGCTCTTCCACTCTCCACGAACTTCAGATAAAACAATGAATATTCATCTGATAACTTAAAAATGCTGTCTTTGGCAGTTTTATCAAAAGGAATATATTGTGTTATAAAACCGGATTCCTCTAATTCTGAAAGCAATTTGGTTGTAGTTCCACCAGATGATAAATCACATGCTGCTATTATTTCATTTCTGGTCAGGCCTTGCTTCTTTTTCGCCAGGGCTTTCACAACAGCTTCATGGTGTTGCGCATTATCAAAAAGTGATTTGTACAAATTTTTAAACTCACCTTTAAGTGGTCCATCCTTAACAAAACAGGAGCGATCAATATTTTGCGCAGCACTCTCTCCCGGTTCAACTCCTTTCAAATACTGCGGTATTCCGCCCATGGTCATATAAAGTTGGAGAACCTGGTATCTATCCAGATTTACTCCGCGACTTTTTAGGTAGTTTTCTGTTTCATGTAAATTAAAGGGTAACAACCTGATTTGCCTGCTGATGCGGTTATGCAACCCACTTTTATTGTTTACAATATTTTCAATCATCCAGGAAGCTGCAGAGCCGCAGATAACCACTACCAGGTTCGTTTGTAGGGAAGCCCATGTATTCCAAAAGTGTTCAAATGCCTGCAGGAATCCTGACTTTTGAGTATGTATCCACGGAAACTCGTCAAAGAAAACAACCAATTTTTGTTTATTTAATTTGGTTGCTAAATGTTGCTGAAGAACATCAAAGGCTTTAATCCAGTTACCAGGTATTGCTGGTGTAATAGTATTTCCAGAAGCTTTTTTTAGTGCTAAACTAAAATTCTCCAGTTGATCACTAAGTTTTGCTTTGTGAATGCCTGATATTTCAAATACCAGCCGATCCTTGTAAACTGAACGAATGAGAAAGGTTTTGCCAACTCTTCTTCTTCCATATACAGCAATTAATTCAGCTTCTTTTGATAGAAGTGCGGCATTCAATATTTTTGTTTCTATTTCTCTGCCAACAAGTTTTTCCATATTATAAACTCAGCCAAATCTATAACTTATAATACACTTTTGGACAAGTTTAAAATTACAAACTCAGCCAAATCTATTTTTTTAGAGTAGTTTTGGACAAGTAAACAGATCAAGAAAGAATTGGAGCGTTGATGGCAATGGTTATTTTCAAGGCACATTTATTGCGATAAGATTATCAACTGTTATTCCTGGCATAGCAATCGGGATTGTTTCAGAATCTTTCTCTAATTCAATTTTTCAAAAACCTTGTATCAATAATTTTTAAAGATTTTATTTAAATATTAAACTTCGCTTATTCTAAAAGTTTAATTTTCAACCTTATTTTTTACTGAATAAAAATTTAATAAAATGTATAAAATGAACTCTATTCAAATCGTTCTTATTGTTATTGGAATTTTAATTGCCATATCAGTAGCCCTGGTAGGCTGCCCTACTTATAATGTATGGCAACAGGAAATGAGTGGGCGGGCTGAATTTGCAAAAGCAGAACAAAACAGGCGCATAAAAATTGAAGAAGCAAAAGCAAACCTGGAAGCAGAAAGATTAAATGCAGAAGCTGAAGTGGAAAGAGCAAAAGGTGCTGCCGAAGCAATAAAAATTGAAAACGGTGCACTCACAGCAAAATACATTCAATACCTGTGGGTACGCCAGCAATCTACACTTAATGATAAAACGGTTATTTATATTCCAACTGAAACAAATCTTCCCATTTTAGAAGCCGGTAGAACAACTACGAAAACAACATTTAATGAAGAATGATATCCTGTATTAAAAAACCCGGTAACGCTTTACCACGTTAATACAAGTTGTTCCTCAACTACATCTTCATCTTTTAATTCATAAAGTTGTTGTTCAGGATGTGAATAATCCGAAATCACTTTTATGGATATTAAACAAAGTTGTTGTCATCCTGACGTAGGTCAGGATCTTTCACTAACCGTTATTTATAAAAACTCGTATCAAACCAAAAAAGAGAAAGATGCTGTCCCCATAGCTATGCAGATTGTGTCGAGATCTTTCTATAAAAAGATTTTGCTTTATTACTGATTGATGATAGTAATGCCTGGTTTTTGTCATCCTGACGTAGGTCAGGATCTTTCTCTAACTACTACGATTTGATAACATGCTTACTAGTTACTATTAGAAAAAAGTGAATGCCTGGTTGTTGTCATCCTGACGCAGGTCAGGATCTTTCACTACTTCAATTAATAATAACGAAGAAAAAAAGAGAAAGATGCTGTCCCGATAGCTATCGGGATCATCAGCATGACATCGAAAAGTGTTTACACTTATTAGCATTGCTTATACACGGTCATCCATCTTCATTAATACGCTTTCCATAATATCATTCTGTTCCGGTAGTTATCGGAATTGTCAATAAAAAGTTTTGCTTATAACTGGTTGAAAGCGATAATGAATGGTTGTTGTCATCCTGACGTAGGTCAGGATCTTTCACTACTACTATTTATTATTAATATTGAAAAAAATTACAGAATAAAATTCCACCTCACTACGTTTATCTATCAATTCTAAACTTTCTTACTTTCAAACAGTCATAAACTAAATTTTACATTCTTATGGTTCAAAAACAAGCGATGAACCAACACTTGTTGTGGAGGGCAGGCTTTGGTCCTGGAGCATCTCAACTTACTCAGTTACAATCCTCAGATCCTTCTCAATTATACCAAATTCTCAAAAAAACTTCTTCTAAAAAACCGGAATACTTACAGGTTTCTGAAAATTATCTGCAGGGATTACTAATGGGTGTGGGTGATGTTGTGAGTATGGAAGAATTGCAAAAGAAAGGTTTGGATAGTGAAACAAGAAAAAAGTTCAGGGAAAAGAGTCGTGAAGACCTGAAACAACTCAACCTGGTTTGGCTGGATAAAATGGTACACACACAAGCACAGTTAAGAGAAAAAATGTCTTTCTTCTGGCATGGTCATTTTGCCTGTCGTGATATAAATGTTTTTCACCAGCAATTGTTATTGCACGATATACGAGATAATGCGCTTGAAAATTTTGGTGATCTTTTAAAAGCAGTAAGTAAAAGTCCGGCTATGCTCGGTTTTCTTAACAACCAGCAAAACCGAAAGGGACATCCAAATGAAAACTTTGCCCGTGAAGTGATGGAATTGTTTACACTTGGGCGTGGCAACTATACGGAAAATGATGTAAAAGAAGCAGCAAGGGCATTTACAGGCTGGGGCTTTAACCTCAAAGGCGAATTTGTTTTCCGGCCCTTCCAACACGACAAAGGTTCAAAGAC
>JACDAZ010000057.1 GCA_013695175.1 Flavisolibacter sp.
GAAAGAAAAACTGCAGGATAGATTCCGGAAATAATTCCTACAACAAAAGGAACCAACAATAAGGGAATGAGAATCTGCCATTTCATTAAAATGTTTATACCAATCTCTTGTCCTGAAACTTTATTTAACCATGGAAGTGCAAGCCAGGTAAGTAAAAAAGCAAGTATAGTAGCCAGCCAGGAAACTAAAATAGATTCACTTAAGAATTGTGTAATGAGTTCTTTTTTTCTTGCCCCTACCACTTTTCTTACACCTATCTCTTTTGCCCTTAGTACAGAACGTGCAGTAGAAAGATTCATGTAGTTTATACATGCAATTAACAATATAAATAATGCTATTGCTGAAAAAATATAAACACGTTTTATATCACCATTTTCTTCTAATTCAAGATCAGTATGTGAATGAAGATGTATATCCGCAACATTAATCAGTTCAAGTGATGTCCATTGTGATGCATTTACACCACCCTCTCCACTACCAGGAAAATGACGGTTTAAAAAAGCAGGGAACTGTGCTTCCAGTTTTTTTGGATCAACATTATTGTGTAAAAAAAGATATGTAAAAAATGAATTGTTACCCCAGTTTGTAGCCAAATTGTTCTCGCCATAAATTGCTGAATCTTTTAACGTGTTAAAGGAGATCATCATCTCCGGGTGTACATGCGAGTTAGAAGGAAATGCTTTATATATTCCTGTAACCTTTAAACTAAACTGGTTATCCATGTTGAGGATCTTGTTTATTGGATCATCATCACCAAAATATTTTTTTGCATTTTCTTCTGTAAGCATTACGGAGAACGGATCTGTTAATGCTTTAGATGGACTACCTTTTACAACATTTACAGTAAAAACATCAAAGAGATTTTCATCTGCAAAATAAACACCGTTCTCTATAAATCTTTTATCATCATATTTGAGTGTAGTGTTACCGTTAGGAAGTAGCCGGGTAATTTTTTTTATTTCTTTAAAATCATTTTCTAATAGTGGTGCTGCCGGCGGAGCTACAGAACCTAATTTTAAAGAAAGCTCACCGGTTTCATAATTCGTAAAGGTTCTTCCAACCCTATAAATGTTTTTATAGTTATCGTGATAACGATCATAACTTATTTCATGTAAAATATAACTTAAGATGAGCAGGCAACAGGTAAGCCCTATTGCCAAACCAAACAAATTAATAGAAGAAATAAATTTATACTTAACCAGATTGCGTAGAGCAATCTTGATGTAATTGCGTATCATATACAACAGCCTCCATTATGAATTTTGCTAAATCAGAATTACTTAAGATGAAGAGTGCGACGCAACAGAAGTTCAATTATTAATCTTCGGCTGGTAACACTATTCTATTTATTTTATCAAATAGCCAAAATCACAAATCAATTACCACATAAGTTCCCACCCCGGCTATACCAATATATTCTCTGTAACAGTTTGTCCATCCAGCATGCGTATAATCCGGTGACTGTAACGGGCATCGTGTTCGGAGTGGGTTACCATAATCACAGTAGTTCCCAGCTCATTCAAATCAGTAAGCATCTGCATTACTTCATTACCGTTTGAAGAATCAAGGTTACCGGTAGGCTCATCCGCTAATATAATTTTTGGATTGTTTACCACTGCCCTGGCAACAGCCACACGTTGTTGCTGACCACCCGAAAGTTGTTGCGGGTAGTGATTGCGGCGGTGCATGATCTGCATTTTATCCAGTACTTCTTCCACCTTTTTTTTACGATCAGTGGCATTCATCCCCAGGTAAATGAGTGGCAGTTCCACATTTTCAAAAACAGTCAGTTCATCTATCAGGTTAAAACTTTGAAATACAAAACCAATATTTCTTTTACGTAAATCAGCACGCTTGCGCTCATTAAAATTGGCTACTTCAATACTATTAAATAAAAAGCTGCCACTATCAGGATCATCAAGTAACCCAAGTATGTTCAACAATGTAGATTTGCCGCAACCTGAGGGACCCATAATAGCAACAAATTCGCCTTCATTCACTTCTAAAGAAAGTTTGTTCAATGCAACCGTCTCCACTTCTTCGGTACGGTATATTTTTTCCATGTCGCTGATCTTTATCATTGTTTATTGATTTTGCAGTTGTTTTAATTATTAATAATAAATAAGGGATTGAAAGGTTCTATGTTTTCTGGTAAACAAGTTTTTACAACAGGTATGGAACATGGGGCCCAGTCCTTTTGAATAACATAAACAAAACTGCTTATAAAGATCAAAGGAATAAATAAAAATGGTTTCAATTTTTTCATGACGTAGTAGTTATCAGCTTTCAGCTATCGGCTGTCAGCCTGGTGAACTAATTTCAATTTTTCTGTTATAGTTTCGTAGGGTTTGGATTTTATTCAGATTAAAGAAGATGATCTTTACTTATGCAGACAAGCTGTAGCCGAAAGCTGACTTCTGACAGCTGACCTCTGACAGCTCACCTTACTTCTTCAACACTAACTCCTGCATGTTTCCATAATTTTCATAGCTGGATGTAACTACTTTATCACCGGGCTGTAAACCGGAAACTACTTCATAATACTCAGGGTTCTGCCTTCCCAACTGTACATCTACTTTATACGCTTTAGATCCATTTTCTGTTACTTTAAAAACCCAATTACCACCTGTTTGCTGATAAAAACCTCCTTTTGGTAAAAGCAAAGCAGTTGTTTCATCGCTTAATGCCAAACGAATCTGGATGGTTTGTCCACGACGAATACCTTCCGGTGCAGCACCTTCAAAATCCATATCAACCTGGAAGCGACCATTATTAACCTGCGTATATACCTTCCTGATGGTAAGTTTATATGGTTTTCCTGCAATGGTTGCTTCGCCTGATTGCCCGATAAACACACGTGAAATATAATGTTCATCCACATCCACTCTTATTTTATAACCGTTCAATACATCTATTTGACCCAGTCTTTCACCTTTATTCTTTGATTGTCCCATTTCAGCATCCAATGAAGTAAGCTGACCATCAACGGGAGCACGAACAACAAGATCACCTACTTTACGACGCATTAACTGAAGGGCATTTTGCATTCTGCCATAAGAAGCTGTTGCCTGCGAAATCTGCTGATTCATAGAGCTGCTGTCCTGCTTTAGTGTTTGCGTGTTCAGGCGTTTGCGGCGAACCTGGTAATTGTAATCATTTTCAGCAGCCTTAAATTCCTGCAGACCAATCACTTTTTCGTTGTGTAAATGTTTATTGAGATTGTAAACTCTTTCTGCTTCTGCCAGTGAATTATCCACTTCTGCTTTTTGGTTTAATTGCTGAATGGAATTTTGAACTGCATTGTTTTTTGTATTCTGCATTTGGGTAAGTACCTGGAAAACGGCTGTCTCCTGGTTTGCCAGGCTCAGTTCAAGATCGGTATTGGATAAGCGTAGAATGGGTTGTCCTTTATAAACCATGGCACCATCTTCCACCAGTTTTTCTTCCACACGTCCACCTTCCAGAGCATCAAGATAGATGGTGGCAATAGGCTGTACTGTTCCGTTCACAGGTATCACATCTTTAAAAGCACCTTTTGTTACGTCACTGACAGTTATTCTTTCAACATCAACATTTAGTTTGCTTTTTCCTGAAGCAAAATAGGCACTGCCCGCTATCAATAAAATGATGCCTGCAACGCCTGCAATAGTCAGTATTCTTTTCCTGCTCCACTTCCTTTTTTTAATAACTCTATCCACGGTTTGTTCTTTTTTAAAAAATGGCTTATAAGATTGTATCATGCATTAGTCAGAATCGGTGCCAATAAAAAAATACATTCATTTTCAATAGGTTGACATATAGCTAATCTACGAAGATGTTCGTTTTCGAACACAAACTGTACGCTTTTGATACAGTAAAGCGATACAATTTTAAACCCATCCTTCATTTTCAACTGTTTGAAATAATGGTATTATTGTAGTTAAAATTGGCAAACCTCTTTTCACCATGTCTCTTAAAAATGCTTCTGTACTGGTTATTGATGATGATTTAGACGTACTAACTGCTGTAAGGTTACTGTTGAAACAAGAAGTAAAAGAAGTGGTAACAGAAAAAAACCCTGAGAACATCCGTTCTATTCTTGCCAAACAAAGTTTTGATGTGATACTGCTGGACATGAATTTCAACAGCTCCATCAACACGGGTAATGAAGGACTTTTCTGGTTAAGAAAAATTAAGGAATTGAAATCCACTGCTGCCGTAATTATGATAACAGCTTATGGAGATATTGATCTTGCTATAAGATCATTAAAAGAAGGTGCTTTTGATTTTGTGGTGAAACCATGGCATAATGAAAAACTGGTTGCCACTATATCCGATGCAGCAAAAAATAAAAATTCAAAACAGGCGGCTGTAAAACTATCAGCTGAAAACGGACAGAGCAATGAACTGGTGGGTGAGTCGGACGTGATGCATGATATCTTTTTTAAGATCCAGAAAATTGCACCAACAGATGCCAATATTTTAATACTAGGAGAAAACGGTACTGGTAAAGATCTGATAGCTAAAGCAATTCACCAACACTCTCTGCGTGCCGACAAACCTTATATAAAAGTAGATGTGGGTGCACTTACGGAATCGCTTTTTGAAAGTGAATTGTTTGGTCATAAAAAAGGAGCCTTTACTGATGCACGTGAAGACAGGCAGGGCAGGTTTGAAGCAGCCGACGGTGGTACTTTATTTTTAGATGAGATAGGAAACATTTCTTTATACCAGCAGGCAAAGCTGCTTTCGGTTTTGCAAAACAGGCAGGTGATCAGGCTGGGATCTAATGAACCTATTCCTATTAATATAAGGTTGATCTGTGCTACCAACCTACCTCTTCAGGAACTGGCCAATGAGAGCCGCTTTAGAAAAGATTTGATCTACCGCATCAACACCGTGGAAATAACGGTACCGCCACTGCGCAAAAGAGGTGATGATATTTTATTGCTGGCAAAACATTTTAGCAAAATTTACAGCAACAAATACTTAAAGCCACAACTGGAATTTGACAAATCAGCTTTGGATAAATTGTTGAACTATCATTTTCCTGGTAATGTACGTGAGCTGCAATATGCAATTGAACGTGCTGTGATCATGGCGGAGGGTGATGTATTAAAAGCAAACGATATTATTTTTTCACCGATAGAAAAGGCTGCTGCTTCGGAAGAGGAAGTGGTGCATACCAACCTAAGCTCGGTGGAGAAAAACACGATATTAAAAGTAATTGAAAAAAACAATGGTAATATTTCCAAAGCAGCAAAAGAACTCGGTATTACCAGAACAGCCTTGTACCGCAGGCTGAATAAATATGATATTTAAATAAATAATTCCATTGGCACCAGCAGATAGCATAATGAATCCCAAACGTTTTGAATGGCGCATAATCATTAGAGTTATATTCCTTTTTTTGTCTTTGCTTGCAAGTGCTTTTGTGGTGTTGCAAGGCAATTATATTTACCTGTTTTTCTTATTGCCCCTCATTTCCTTCCAGGTATTTGAGTTTATCCGCTTTCAAAGAAAAGCACAGGAAGAACTACAGCAGTTTGTAGAAGCCATTCATTACCGCGATTTTTCGCGTTTTTTTGATGTAAAACATGCCCCTGCAGAACTGCAGCCTCTGCGCCAGGGATTTAATGAGATCAACGACACTTTTAAAATCATCAGTAAAGAAAAAGAAACACAGTACCAGTACCTGCAAAAAATACTGGAGCTGGTGGATACAGGTATTCTTTCTTTTGAAGTGGAGAGTGGCGATGTAGTGTGGATGAATGAATCACTAAAAAAAATGCTGCAGCTGCCATATTTAAAAAACATACAATCGCTGGCAAAAAGAGATAAAGAATTATATAATAATATTAGTTTACTAAAACCCGGTGAAAGCAAGATTGCAACAGCACATGTTGAAAAAGGAATGTTTAAAGTATTGTTATCTGCCACTGCTTTTCAAACGGATGGTAAAAAATACAAGCTGATTGCTTTTCAAAATATTAATGAAGCCATGGATGAAACAGAATCAAAGGCATGGCAGAAATTATTGAGTGTAATGACACACGAGATCATGAATTCTGTTGCTCCTATATCATCGCTGGCAGAAACATTGAAAAAAACACTGAAGCAAACAGCAGGCTATAATAATGGTGGTGGTGATGGTTCTATGGAAGACCTTGAATTGGGAATAGATACTATCAAACGACGCAGCGAAGGTTTGCTGAAGTTTGCAGAAACCTACAGGAATTTAAATAAGATCAACACGCTCAATTTGAAAAAGGTTTATGTATCTGAATTGTATGGCAACATTCACCACCTGATGCAGCCTACTTTTGAGCAAAAAGGAATTGAGCTTGAAATTATTTTAAAAGATCCCGAGCTATGCCTGCAGGCTGATATTAATTTACTAGAGCAGGTAATGATAAATTTAGTGGTAAATGCTATTGAAGCTGTAAAAGAAAAAGAAAATCCAAAGATTATTTTATCGGCAGAACAAACGCTGAATAAAAAAATTGTTTTAAAAGTTGTTGATAATGGACAGGGCATGGATGAAGAATTATTGGACAAGATCTTTATTCCATTCTTCAGTACCAAAAAACAAGGCAGTGGTATTGGACTTAGTTTGTGCAAGCAAATAGTGATGCTTCATAAAGGAACCATACAGGTACAATCAAAAGAAGGACAGGGAACAGTGTTTTTGATGCAGTTTTAAAGTAGTATTATCTTAACTGTGCTTAAATAAAAAGTTAGTCAGAACATTAATAAAAACATTGTTATGGGAAAATTAGCTGAAATCAAAACTAAACCCACCTCTTCAAGTGTAGAAGATTTTATAAATAACAGAAGAACTGGTGTTTTTTATGCTGCATTGAATCAGATTTTAATTCCATCAGGCAAATAAAAATTTCTTATTGAATATTTTTCTCTACCACATTAAAGCACCATTATTAGCTGCAATTGGTGGTTTTCACTTGTAGGAAAATGCTAACAAGCAAATTAAATGCACAGCATGTCAATTGAAAAAAACAGGTACCAGATATTTATCTGAGCGCATTGCACCAACATTGAACCTGTATATCAAATAGAAAATGGGCAGGTTTAAAAAGAGCTGAATATATAGTTGGTTCTGTAGGTGCAATTTTTGAATTAAGTAAAGGAATTATTGCATGAGCATTTATTAATTAAGAATGTTCTAATGAATTATTTTAAATAGTAGTGGTGAAAATATTTTCTTTTAATTAGGAACAAATAATAGAAGCATGTCTTCCGGTTTGCTGCCACTTACCGTTTTTTTTCATCCATATATTGGTAAACCTTCTTTTAACTGGCTGACCAGCTTTTACATCCGGAATATCTGTCCTTGAAATAAAAGTTTCAGCACCCATGGTAATTACAACATTTTTTTTGATTTGAATTGATTCAATAACTCTATCAAAAGAACTGTAATTAATTAAACCTAACCTTTGATTTTGAAAAACTGCCTCTCTATCGCCGGCAATATTGTTGCGAGGTGTGTTAACCAAAAATTCCGGTGCCCAAAGTTCTTTTAAAGTATTTGTATCTGCATCCAGAATAGCCTGCACCACTTTTTGTTCTAAACTTTTTATAGTGGTTTCAGTTGCATTTGATTTTTGTGAGAGGCACTTATATGCAAGTAGATGGAATACCAAAATGAAGAGGAGCATTTTCATAAAAATTCAATTGAATGATGAAACTATAATGTCTCAGCTTCACTAATTTACAAATACTTTGGTAGCTGCTGCTAAACTTATTTCTTTTTTCCTGTCGTGGTCTTTTTCTTATTTACAACCTTAGATGCTGCCACTTTTGGAGAATGTTTTACATAAGGCAATGGATTAATCCAGCCTTTACTTGCTGATATACCATAGTGAAGATGTGGTGGTGTAGAGCGTGCATTACCTGTATTACCTAAAGTGCCAATAACCTGTCCCTTTCTTACATATTGCCCTAGCTTCACCAGTTGCTTATCAAGGTGCGCATAATAAGCTGTCCATCCATGATCAGATGATTTTAACCATAAAGTTTTTCCTCCTATTATGGTATGATCTCTTTCTGTAATAACACCATCACACACAGCCACTACAGGTGTTCCTTTAGCTGCATGAATATCTATACCCTTATGTTTACGGATGCCGCCGCCCCTGCTGGCTCCCCATAGGTCTTTGATCTTACTTTTGTTGCCTGCTACAGGAAATGCCAAAGATTTGCTAACAGCAGCAATGGATATGTTATCATTAGAACTGTGCGTATTAAACGACAAAAGAGTAAAAGCAAAGGCAATCAGGGTGGAAAGGATAATGGATTTCTTCATCAGGTATATTGGTTTAATTCTCTAAAGTCAAAACAAGCCATTTATTTTATAAAAAATGCTAAGAGTATCTTAATACTCAAATCTACCCTGGCAATGATGAATTTTTTAGAATTATTTAAAAGCGGTTGCTGATTCTGAATAATAAATATTCCATTCTGCTGATGATGCTTTAGTTTAATATCAGATGTTTATGTTATAAATAAAAAGCTATGGATCCTATAAAGCTATTTACAAAATGGTACCAGGAAGAGCAACATCTCTGCAATATAAAAATACCTTCTGCCTGTTGTTTTTCAACAAACGGTTTAGATGGTTATCCTAATGCAAGATTTGTATCATTAAAAGAAGTATTAGATGGCAGGTTTATTATAACCGGTCCTGTAAGTTCCAGGAAAGGGAGAGAAATTTTAAAGTCAACCAAAACTTCTCTTAGTTTTTGGTGGACAGTCACAGAAAGAC
>JACDAZ010000092.1 GCA_013695175.1 Flavisolibacter sp.
CTCTTAAAAAGATCCGGCCAAAGATTAGTTACCGGGCTTCTGTAAAATGTCCAGTCCAGACCGCCAGAATAATAAACGCCGAATTTAACCCTTTTTTGCGTACAGCCACTGCTATCTCACCTGCAAAGTCTCTTTTACTTGTAATGGAATTACTTTTAAAAAACGGATTTATGATACTTGAAGGATACATAACATATCCATCGTGATGCTTTATTGTAAACACCACATAGCGGGCACCAATTTCCTGAAAAATTTGGGCCCACGAATCTGCATTCCAATCACTTGCCTTTAATCTTAAAGAATCTGCAAAAGTGTAATAATCATAATTTGCTCCGTAAGTTTCTTTATGATGCAACTGTGTAGGAGAGCCGGTGATTTTTAAAGTATTGAGGTACCATTCAGCATAGGGATTATTTTTGTAAAAAGCCCTCCAATCTTTTACTTTATCCGGTGTTGTTGTAGGTGTAGCCCAGGCCGGTACAGAATATAAGCCCCAATGAATAAAGATTCCCAATTTGGCTTTGCCAAACCATTGCGGAACAGGCCTTGCTTTAAGAGATTCTTCTGTCGGCAGAAAAACGTTTTGAGCAAATGCATCAGATGAAAGAAAAAGCAATAATGTAAAAGAAAAGAAAAGAACCTTATTCATTTTGATTAGACGATTTATCTATCCTTTAAATTCGTTTTTTTCGAAGCAAGGTTAAAATAATACATAGTCAAAGTAAATTAAGCTTTGGTAAGCCACCTTCTTACTTCAAACAAAAACGTTATGCCCCCAGAGGAATTGTTATATGACCCTATTAGCAATTCGTTTTAGAAAGTTAAAACTTAGCTTACAAAGGTTATCATTTAAATTTTTCTTTCAGCTTTATATCATCGGCCTTTACCATGAAAAGCAATCATTCGTCCCATAAAAAAACTTACCGTCAAATGCTTCAGGCATACCTAGAAAAATAACTTGTTATGATACCTTCTTCCCGGAAGTCTTAGATGGAAAAACAAACTTAAAAGCAGTTCCTGGCGCACCTTCTTTCCGGTCGATGATCTTCCCGTTTTCTGAAACCATCATTTGTATTTTACTTCCCTTGCGGTTAACAACAATATTGAACTTTGTTCCAAAGGCGGCTATATTTTGTAAACTCATTTGGTTCCAGCCTTCAGGAAGACGTGGAATGGCAGTAAAGCTATTGAGGCTCGTAGGTGTTATACCAAACAGACCCTCAGTAAAGATGCGGCAATACAATGCACTTTCTGCTGCAAGGTGAGCCTGGTTACCCTCAGGATAAGCTTCTACCGGATAAGGTACATGGTCACCTAAAAGCCTTTGCCGAGTATATTTTTCAAGGAAGTTTAATGCTTGCTCTGTTTCGCCTGCTATAAAAACTCCACGTAATCCGTATAAAGTACTTCTATCCCAAAACTCTTTATCACCAGCTTCTGTCGCCAATCCATTTGGGGTCCAAAGTTGTTCAAACAGCGCTTTTACGGTACCCTCTTTCCTTTCCATAATGCCCATCACAAGTGGCAGGCAAATCCAGCTTCTTAAAGAATTATGCTCTTTAAAATATTTGTAAGTATGCAAGCCTTTGATGTCAGCACCGAAATAGCTTTCTATAGCCGCTCTCAAATCAGTAGCCTGTTTTGAATATTTTTGAATAATTGTGTCGGGCTTATGTAACGAACGTGCAAGGTTAACAGCAGAAATCAATCCTCCGTAAGCCAGTGAAGAAGTTGAAAGGTTTGCGGTGCCCGTAGGAAGCCGGCCTTCCATTTCATCAGTTTGAGACTCTATCACACCTGCCTCATTTCTCATGCGTTGATTATATTCAAGACACCACTCTATTGCCGGCCAAAGTTCTTCCGCCACTTTCTTATCTCCTAACGCGAGTGCATACAATGACGCTCCATACGCGTACATGGCAGCATCGCCGCGATCTTTTGAGCAACAAGTCAGGTCGCCTTCCATTTCATAAGATGACCATATTTTTTTGTAATCCGGCTTCATGCCGGTAGCAAATTTTCGATAAGCGTTTAAAGAAGCTTCATTTGCGGGAGCATATCCAAGAAAAGGAAAAAAAGGACCGGCATATTCTACCTGGTCATTTGCCCAAACACCGCCGTAATACCTGCCGCCTCCAGGAGAGTGTACTAAGCCCATTTTCGTTTTAAATAAACTCTCTGATGTTCTGATCTTAGCCATTGTAAAGGCACGGTTTAAGACAGGGTCCGGTGTAGAAAGAATAAGATTGTTCGATATCTGCTGAATAAAGGTATTCCGTTTGTCTTCTTCATTTTTATAAACCACAGCGGCCGGCTGAACATCACCGGTATAAGCGGCAAACAAAACCATAAAGGTTGTAGACTTACCAGTAAGCAACTGAGCATTTACTTCATTTGTTGACGCTTCAATCGTGTATTCTCCAAATGCTCCTTTTTCTTTTTGTATATGGAACATTGGAGCTACTTTGATTATTAATGGTTTTTTAGACTTGTTGATCAGTTCCCATTTTTCATAAAAAAATGGCTTGTCAACAGAAGGAAAAAGAGTACGCTGTATTAACACTCCGTCCGCTAAAGAAATAATAGAGAGAAACCCATTGATAGATACAGCAGTAACTTTTGAAGGTTGTAATTTTTTACCGTTGATGGTTATATCCGGTGTTACCTCATCTGCAAATGTTCTTTTCAAATACGCCCTGTATTTCATATAATCAGGGCCTTCTGGGGTTGTCCTTAACATCGGCCAATAAACTTCTCTTGATACAAAGAGGTTTCTTTGTGCATCCACTCCATAGGTGATTATGGCTGATATAAGTTGGCCGCTCATTTCAATATTATCTTTATGAGGAAGGTGTTTGTCATTGCTCACTTTCCATTGTATGCCACCGGAAGAAAGTCCCCATCGGGTAGTGTCAGATGCACGAGAATAACCAGAAAACCCAATAACAAGAAGTGAAATGAGGAGAGTTTTTACACAGCTTTTGGTGACCATTTTTTTGCAGCTTTATTAAATTTTTCGTAAATAAACGCAACTTTTAAAGGAGCACATTATTAATAGATAAATAGAGAAATAATAAAGCAATCATCTATCATCTTGTATCCTTATTGCTCTTTAAGCTAAATGAATTCCCAACATCCAGTTGACACTATGATTAATCTGCCTTTGTCATTATAATAGACATAGCTTTTATTATTGTATGTTATTCATCCTCATAAATAAAAAGGCTTAAAAAATAGTATGAATGTTGCGTGAAGCGTGTAGTAACTTTCACAAAGTACGCAAAGCACCGCGAGAACCGGGGGCATCATACTTTAACTACAACCAGCCAGATATCTATTTGATAATAACCTTGTTTCCACCTTCGTAATTCAATCTTACTACTCCACCGGAATTTAATGGCTGCCACGTCCAGCTATTTTTACTAAGCGATGTTAGTTGCCTAATGTTTTGACTATTTACGCTAATCATTTTTGGCTTTGTTTTCAGCCGTAGCACTACACTTGCATTATTATCAAACGTAGAAAAACGAATTTCTCGGGGATTATATGAAATTTCCTGGACAATGGAGCTGGAAGAAAGCAAGTGGTCTTCTCCCGCAGGGGCCCACTCCGGAACAGCAGCCATGCCATCCAGAAAGTGTCTTATATAATCTCCATAGCCGTCAGAGAACCAGGTTCCCGGCCATGTAGGGCCAACTCGTACTACACCATTTAAATCAGTGCAATACGTGGCATTGTTGAAATACCTGAATGCTTTTTCCTTGTAACGGGAGTCGCCACTTCTTGCATACCAAAGTGCACATAAAGAAGCAAAGCGAGCCGAATGGCTGCCCATGGGTACATAGCACCAGGTTTGTTCTTTAATGGCATCCATATCTTCTGTGCCAAATGCAGCTTCCACCCAATTGATAAGTGCTGGTACATTAACATCAAGATTGTTGTCGAATGATGGGTACTTCAATAAATATCTTGCTGTTTCCAACGGGGAAACCTGGTTTCTGTTGGAGCGGTCAGGATCGTTGGGAACGTCTTCAAAATATGCATTCCAAATATATGTTTTCATTGGGCCGTTTTTTGAATACAGCCAGTTCCATGCAATATTGCGGGCTTTTGTATAAGCATTCACTCTTGCAGTGTCTAAAGCCGTGCGATGTTGGATCCTGATCAATTCATCAAACAAACGGATAGGGTCAATAATCTGTGAACAATAATCATCAATTACAATTCCGTTCCTTGCATTTACCCGGAAAGGCCAGGGCGAATGTTTGGTTTGTGCTTCTGAAAAATAGGCCAGGTCACCACCAATATTTTTTACATTTTTTGCAAGGGCATCGGCACAATTGATGGCTGCATTGAGATAAGTCGTATCATTCGTTGTTTCATAAAACAGGAGGTAAGCAAAACCAAGATCACCCACTTTATCAGGCTCTATGCCATGCAGGCCATCACCACGCATACCATCCTCTTCCCATTTGGTTGCACCATAATACTCCTTTTCGAAGGGATTGCTGCTTGCATAAGGAACATTGGCCCAGGCCCAGCCAGCCGGTGTTGTGCCATGCTGCAGTTGGTAATCCAACATGTCCTTCACTATTTTGATATAGCTGTTGTC
>JACDAZ010000100.1 GCA_013695175.1 Flavisolibacter sp.
TTACTACTTCACCTCACCTTCACTTTGGCATTTATACAATGGGTGGAGCCGTTGATCCTTTACCTTTTGTAAATCCCGCTATTAAATCACCGCCGAGCGTCAATATTCCGAGTGCACGGTTAAACAATTTTCAAAGATTAAATTCGGAGGTCAGGATAAATCAAATTCTGTTACCAAAGCAAACCATTATTTATACTAATGCCGCTGATGCCCAAAATTTTATAGCAGAAACTCCATTAGGTCAACCTCTTACAATACCCATTTCATTTACACAATCTATTGATAATCAATTAAATACAAAAAAAATTACTGTTGAAATACCTTTATTAGAAAAGCCAATAACCGGTGCGGCGGCTAAAGCTATATTGCCTGCAGGTACTACTGTAAGTGTGCTGGGAATTTTTAATAACCATGCTTTTGTGCGTATAGCCGAAGAAGAAGGTTGGGTACCGGCATCTGCTGTTCGTTGATTATCGTCCCATATAAACCAATAAAACCTGTACATCACTTGGATTTATCCCTGATATTCTACTTGCCTGACCCAAAGTTTGTGGGCGTACTTTGATTAATTTTTCTTTTGCCTCAGCACTTAAAGCTTGAAGTTTGGTATAATCAAAATGCGAGGGTATGGAAAGGTTTTCCATTTGACTCATCCTTTTCACTAATTCTCCTTCTTTATCAATGTATACCTGGTATTTAATCTGAATTTCTGCTTGCTCCAGCCCATCTGTAGAAAAGCCAGATAAGGCTTCACGAACTTTTGAGCTTTTACGAAGGATATCTTTTAGCTGCACATTAGGTCTTAAAAGTATTTTTTCAAGCTTTTGCTTTTCAATAATTTTCGCACTAAACACCTCGTCTAAAACATCGTTGATATCATCAGATTCAAGAGGAAGTGTAGCAGCAATTTTTTTTATATCATCGACTTCTGCTTTCTTTTTTGACATTATCTGCATTCGTTCTTCCGAAGCCAATCCCAACCTGAAAGATTTTTCTGTTAGTCTTAGATCTGCATTATCCTGGCGTAAGAGTGTCCTGTATTCAGCTCTTGAGGTAAACATCCTGTAAGGTTCTTGGGTGCCTTTACTTATTAGATCGTCGATCAGCACTCCTATGTAAGCTTCACTTCTTTTTAAAATGAGAGGATCTTGCTGCTTAACCTTTAAATGTGCATTTATTCCCGCCATTAGTCCCTGGCAAGCTGCTTCTTCATAGCCGGTGGTGCCATTAATTTGCCCGGCAAAAAAAAGATTTTGAAGATGTTTAGTTTCCAGACTATAATTCAATTGTGTAGGAGGGAAAAAGTCGTACTCTATAGCATATCCCGGTCTAAAAAATTTTACATTCTCAAATCCTGGAACTTTTTTTAAAGCCTGGTATTGTACCTCTTCGGGCAATGAGGTAGAAAATCCATTTACATAGACTTCCACTGTGTTCCAGCCTTCGGGTTCTACAAAAAGCTGGTGTCTTTCACGTTCTGCAAAACGACTTATTTTATCTTCTATACTTGGACAATACCTGGGGCCTGTACCCCCTATTCTTCCGGTATACATCGGGCTACGGTCAAATCCAGTCTTTAAATGCTCGTGAACTTCTGTATTGGTATAAGTTATCCAGCAACTTTTTTGTGTGGAAGGTTTTGGGGAGGGCAAATAAGAAAAGCCTGAGATTTCTGCATCTCCTGGCTGTTCTTCCATTTTTGAATAATCTAGACTTCTTCCATCTACCCTTGGAGGTGTGCCAGTCTTTAACCTGTCGCTTTCAAAACCACATGAAATAAGCTGCTCTGTCAATCCTTCCGAAGCTTTTTCTGAAACCCTGCCACCACCAAGTCTTTTTTCACCAATATGAATTATGCCATTTAAGAAGGTTCCATTTGTTAAAACCACTGTTTTTGACCTTATTTCATTTCCTAAACCCGTTAAAACACCTTTTACAGAGCCATTTTCCACCAGTAAACCCTTCACCATATCCTGATAAAAGGACACATTATGTGTTTGTTCAAGCCTCTCCCTCCATCTTTGAGCGAAGATCATCCGATCATTTTGAGAACGGGGACTCCACATGGCAGGACCTTTAGAGCGGTTTAGCATTCTAAATTGAATCATAGACTCATCCGAAACCAACCCGGAGTAACCTCCTAAAGCATCTATTTCACGAACAATTTGACCTTTAGCAATGCCACCCATAGCTGGATTGCAGCTCATTTGAGCGATGGTTTGCATATTCATGGTTATTAACAACACCTGCGAGCCCATATTAGCAGCTGCAGCTGCAGCCTCACAACCGGCATGACCAGCACCAACTACTATAACATCAAAAGTTTGAAACATCAGGTCAAAATTAAAAGAATGTTCCACGGGGAACTGTTAAGTTTTAGTTTCACGTGGAACGGTATTGGAGCAAATATTCATCTTCTTTTCTCCTGATTTCTTTTATCTGTTCTTTAGTTTTATCCTTATAGCCACATAAATGTAGTGCGCCATGAATAATGGTCCGTAGAAGCTCATCTTTAAAAGAAACCTTATATAGTAAAGCATTTTCTTTTATACGTTCTATACTAATAAAAATATCAGCAGTAATAGGTTCCGATTCATTATGGAGAGGGAAAGTAATTATATCAGTGTAGTAGTCATGGTTTAAATAATCCAGATTTATCTTAAATAAAAAATCATCACTACAAAAGATATAGTTGATATCCCCTATGACTTTTTTTTCATTTTCAAAAAGTTTAACAGCAAACTCTTTAAGAGCCTTTCTATTTTTTAGATTGAACTTCTTATACAGGAAGTGAAATATGATTTTACCTTTTGGTTTAAACATGATTTCAAAAATCGTAAATGCGTTACGTTAGTTATGCAATAGTTTTGATTTTTTAAAGAATATGAGGTTATCTGAATTGAAACAAGGGGATAAAAGAAAAATAAAGCATTTTCAAAGTTCTGAACTAGAACTTAAATTGATGGAAATGGGGTGTTTGCCAGGAGAAGAAGTTGTGGTTGAACAAGTTGCACCTCTTGGAGATCCTATATCAATAAGAATTTCCGGTTACTCCCTTAGCTTGCGCATTAATGAAGCGGATCAAATAATTGTAGAATAAATTGATTATCAATTAGTTAATGAAAATTGGTCTTTACTTTGGTTCTTTTAATCCTATTCATACAGGTCATTTAATAATTGCAAACCACATTCTAAATGTTACTGATGTAAAGAAGGTTTGGTTTGTTGTTTCTCCACAGAATCCATTTAAAACATCTTCAACACTTCTTAGAGAATATGACCGTTTCCACCTGGTTCAGTTAGCAATTGAAGGTGATGATCGTTTAAAAGCATCTGATATCGAATTTTCTCTTCCCAAACCATCGTATACCGTTCATACCCTTGCATATTTGAAAGAAAAGTACCCGAATTATCAGTTTAAAATAATAATGGGGAGCGACAGCTTTCAAAATATAAATAAATGGAAAAATGCAGATGTTATTCTAAAAAATTACCACCTCTTAATTTATAATCGTCCGGGATTTAATATAAGCGAAACACATAATGCCAAAGTTGAATTATTGAATGCGCCATTGCTGGAAATTTCGGCTACACATGTACGTAAGTTAGTGGAAGAGGGTAAGTCCGTTAAATACCTGGTCCCTTCTAAAGTGGAAGATGAAATATTGGCAAACAGGTATTTTAAAAAAACTTCACAGTAAATAACCCAGGAAGAGGCAAAATATTACAAGTAGTGGAGAAGCAATCCTGGTAAACTGTAAGAAAGAAAAAGTGGTTATTATTACAGCAATATTAATTATACTATCCATCTTTGCTTCTACCAATGAAATGTCTTTCATTATATAAAAAGTAGCTGCTATCATAATTCCAACCACTGCTGCATTAATTCCTTCAAGCGATCTGTATATTACTGCATATTTTTTTAAATTGTTCCATATGGGAAAGAAAAAAAGAACCAGCAAAGCACTCGGTAAAAAAATGGCAATTGTTGCTATGATGCAACCCAAAAGTTGCATTCCCTTACCTTCATCTTTTAATGCCATTCCACCTGTGAATGATGCAATGGAAAAAACAGGTCCGGGCATAGCCCTCACTATTCCCATGCCTGTTGTCATTTCTTCTTTATTTATTTGAATAAGGTTTGGATTTTTACTTCTTACAGCTTCTGGTCTTACTGAGAACTGCTCATACATCATTGGCATTAAAACATGCCCGCCACCAAATACAAGGCTGCCCATACGATAAGTGTTTTCAAAAAGATTTAAAGGTTTTCTGTTTGGCCAATCATGTTTCCTGGCTAACTCGCTGGTGGCCCCGGCTATTAAAAATATAATTGCAAACAACCAGATGTTACCCCATTTAATTTTTCGGACTTTATTTTCTTTTTGTGGAATGCGCTTTTGACTAATATTTGTAACCGCACCACTTAAAACAATTAATAAAGGAAATATCCAGGGATATTGAAACAAAATATACGTTGCTATGCAGCAAACAAACATAATCGTCCACGTAATAGTGTTTTTTATAGAAACACCAAAAGCCATCACTGAGGCATAAGCAAGAAAACCTACAGCGAGAGAGGGAATGAATTTAAATATATCAGCGTGCAAACTTTTTTGATCAATATGGGTATATAAAAAAGAAAATCCTCCCATTAAAAAACTTGCAGGAAAAATCCAGATTAATAATGTTAGAATAGCCAGCGGAAGCCCGCCTCTTTTATAACCAATTAAAGTAATAATCTGTGTTGATGACGCACCGGGTAAAAGATTACAAAAAGCATTATACTCCAGTATTTCTTCTTTAGTAACATAGGGAGTTTTTTGAGCAAACATCTTCATCATCATTGCTACATGCGCATGGGGACCTCCAAATGCAGTTAAACTAAAAAGAAATACTGATTTTAGAAACTGTATATGCCGCAGCATCATAAGAGGCTAAATTTATAGAAATCAATTTGTAATTGAATAAGAGTTAAGGCTTAATTAAGATTATATATGATTCAAAAGGCTATAATGAATATTCTGAATCATGACAAATGATTCTGTTTTATATTTAAGGATCATTAAAAAATTTAAATCGTGATAAAGATTTTTTTTATACCCATACTATTGGTTGCTGTATTTCAGGTAAAAGCTCAAACAACATCCACTGCTAAAATAGATGCTGCAGTTTCTAAGCTTGAATCTAAAACCATTGAGTGGAGAAGAGACTTCCACCAACATCCGGAGCTTGGTAACAGGGAAACCAGAACGGCTAAAATTATTGCAGATCATTTACGCGGGCTGGGTTTGGAAGTAAAAGAAGGTGTAGCAAAAACCGGTGTAGTTTGCATTTTAAAAGGAGGCAAACCGGGACCTGTTATTGGATTGCGTGCCGACATGGATGGTTTGCCTGTAACTGAAAGAGTAAACTTGCCATTTGCATCAAAAGAGAAAACAATATACAACGGTCAGGAAGTTGGCGTAATGCATGCTTGTGGTCACGATACACATGTGGCTATGCTAATGACAGTTGCAGAAATATTAGCAGGAATGAAAAGTGAATTGCAGGGCACTATAAATTTGTTTTTCAACCGGCCGAAGAAGGTCCACCTGCCGGTGAGGAAGGCGGCGCTGCTTTAATGG